>NZ_VOYB01000010.1:0-106142 GCF_013420445.1 Acinetobacter sp. YH01006
AGTATGGGAGTGTGAATGCGGAAGTTCCAATAACAGGGACGAAAATGCAGCGAAGAACATACTTGCGCTTGGGCATAAGCGTCTAGCAGTAGGAATCACCTCCGTTTCAGGGAGGTGAGGATGTCAATGCTGTGTAAATGGGGTTACATAGTCTAAATAGCGTTAAGCTGAAAAGCGCGGCATGATGAATTTGTATAATAAGGATAATCTGGGTTAAACAATATGTTACGGTTATTGGCGGTTACAGCTTTAGGTCTGGGTATGATGATGTCGGGTTGTACCACTACCCAGCAGGTGATTGCAAAAGTGCAGTCTTCTTCGGATACACCTTTGGATCAGGTGCTTAAAATGAGGCCTGATTTACGTAATGAACTGGCAACAGTCGAGATTCGTCAGTTTTTTAATAATGTGGAGTCACCGACCGTTGGGCAGGTGAAAGTGACTGAAACAGGTTTGTTGGATGATTCGGTCAAATCAGTACAGACCATTTATCATTTCAAAAAAGAACAGAAGAGCTGGAAAATGCACAATGCTGAAAAGTTATATCAGTGTGCACGTGGTTCAAATACCAGAAACTTCCAGAAAGCAGCCTGCCCATAATAGTGTTTGATCTTTAGTCAGAATTTAGTTAAAAGCGTATCTTAGTGATGCGCTTTTTGCTTTTGGGAAGAGGGGGGAGTTGATGGACTCAAATATATTAGCCGCTACAATTGGCGTGATTGGAGGATTTTTAGCTTCACTCTTATTATTCTATCTAAATAGGTTTTATACCAATTACGATAAAAGAAAATCAGAAAAAATCCTACGAGAAAAATTATTGTATCGTGAGAAAGATAGTGAATTAGAGGCAGATCAAAATTTTATTTTTTCTTTACCTGACTTGAAAAGAGAAGTGTATTTAAACTGTCATATCAATTGGGATAGCGAAATTGCTCTTAATATGATGAAAGGTAATGAAGACTTAATCTGGTTTTTAAGATTCTGTTGGCTGAGCTTAGTAAAATTTTTCCTCAAGACCATTTTTCAACAGAAGGATATGTTAATTATATTGATAAATTTATCATGGATAGGGCTAACTATCATTACTCTAGATTAGACTGTAGTGACCAATTAAAAAGTGGAAGTATTTCAAAAATAACGTTAGGATCTTCGATAGCAAAAGATATTGATCAACTAATTATAGACTTAGTAGAACAAATTCTTCATTTTGAAAATCCTAGAAAAGAAAAATGGTTTCAAGAGTGGAACTCACTAGAGTCTATTTGATTTTTATAAATTATTAGAATATAGATGAATAATGTATCCTCCATTGATTTGTTTTGAGTAGGTCATTAAAAAAGAGAACGGACTTAAAAACAGGACTCTGCTAAAATTTCTTCTTTCTATTTTAGACAAAGTTTAGCCTGCTTAAACGAGCAGGCTGACAATAAAAACTCCCATGCAAAACATCCAAACCCAAAAACTGACCCGTGCCACACTCATGTTTCCACTGGCACTGGTTCTGTTTGAATTTTCCGTCTATATCTGTAATGACCTGATCCAACCGGCCATGCTATCGATTACCCGTGACTTTGGCGTAAGCAGTTCATGGGCGCCATCCTCCATGTCCTTTTTCCTGTTAGGTGGGGCATTTGTTGCAGCGATTTTGGGGCCATTGTCCGATCGTCTTGGACGTAAAACCGTACTCTTGGGTGGCGTGGCATTTTTCACAATTAGCTGTCTGGCCATTTTATTGACCCCCAATATCGAAAGTTTTTTATTTCTGCGTTTCTTACAAGGCTTTGGCTTATCCTTTATTACCGCCGTAGGTTATGCCGCCATTCAGGAAAGCTTCGAAGAGCGCGATGCCATTAAAGTCATGGCACTCATGGCCAATGTTTCTTTACTGGCGCCATTGCTCGGGCCGGTACTGGGTGCCTTTATGATTGATCATATCTCCTGGCATTGGGGCTTTATCGGCATTGCATTTCTGTCATTTTTAAGCTGGTTTGGCCTGAAAGCCAAAATGCCAAACCTGAAAGTCAGTGTTCCGAAGCAGCCCTTCAGCTATATTTTGGATGACTTTAAACAGGTTTTAAAAAATAAACGTTTTGTAATTATGACCGCGGCCTTGCCCTTGGTCAGCCTGCCGTTGATGTTATGGATTGCCTTATCGCCTGTAATTCTGGTCGAGCAGTTTGGATTCAGCAGCGTGCAATATGGTCTGGCGCAGTTTCCGGTTTTGGGCGGCTTGATTATCGGTAATCTGGTTTTGCTAAAAATCATCGACAAAATGCCGCTGGGGAAAACTGTACTCTTGGGTGTGCCATTGATGCTGTTTGGTACAGGCTTATTAATACTCGGTCTGTTTATTCCAGATTATTTTGTGCATTGCCTGATTATCGGCACCACCTGTATCAGCCTTGGTGAAGGCGTAAGTTTCTCGGTGCTGTACCGTTTTGCACTGATGTCTTCTGAAGTGTCCAAAGGTACGGTGGCTGCTACGGTTTCGATTATCCTGATGCTGAGCTTTTTCGTGGTGATTGAAGCAGTTCGAATGGCTTATGAAGCCTATGACATTTGGGCCTATTGCATCGCCTCTTTCATTTTGATTGCATTGTGGTTTACTTTGCCGCGTCTGAGCTTAAAGCAGATTATTTCTGAGCGGAAGGTGAGAGGGGAGTTTTAAAGCTCCTCCTTTTATAAAGGAAGGCTATACCCTCTCTCTAACTCTCTCCCAGAGGGGGAGAGGATTTTAATATCTATTGAAGCTCAGCGACGGGCTGCTCTAGTTTCTTTAATTTCAGATCAAACAAAAATGGCCCAAATGGCAAAATTAAAGCGATCAGGCCCATCAAAAACATGCTGAGCGACCATTTTTGCTTTTCACAGACCGCAAATAACACCACTAAAAACAGTACAAATAGTACGCCATGCCCCATACCAACATATTTCACTAAAATCGGATTATCCATCATGTATTTCACGGGCATCGCGATAAATAAAAGTAGCAGAAATGAAATCCCTTCAAACAAACCGACCAGACGTAAAGTTTTGATGTTCATAAGACATACTGATTTAATTAAATTAACCCTGAGTGTACCCAATATAAATTGAAGATTAAATCTTAAAAATAAAAATATATTCAATATTTATAATGAGTTATAACCGAGTAAAGCAGTTGGTTATTGAGTTTCACGATACTATTATTGATGGCATAACTGCAAAAAAACTTTAAGTTTTCCGACAATAAACTGATCTATTTCAAGAGCAAAAAAGTTATTTAGATGCCAACTCTAAAGAAAATTTCATGAAAAAAGACGAGCAGATAGCCCGTCTTTTTCTTTTTATATCTACACTAATCTGTTTAGATCACACCACATGCAATGCGGTCACCACCACCACCTAATGGTAAGGGGTTGTCAGAATAGTTGTCGCCGCCGGCATGAACCATAATGGCACGACCCTGAAGATCCGCCAGTTTCAAACGTGGTGCAAGCAGGGTGACACGGGCAGTACCGTCAGTATTGACTTTTAATGCAGGCAAATCACCGAGGTGACCGGTCACCGGCGTACCATGATTGGGTGACTGGTTCGGATTGTAATGACTACCGGCAGCCAGTGCTGCACCCATCTTGCCATCTTTCATGGCGGGTGCACATGAACCATTTTCGTGAATATGGAAACCTCGCTCACCGGCAGGGAGCTGTTTCAGGTTGGTACGTATCACCAGACCGGCTGGACTGTCACTGAGTAATACGGTGCCAATCTCTTGACCTATCACCTCAGCGGTTACTGCATTTACAGTCACGGCTCTGACCAGTTCATTCGATGGAGACGTCGAGGCGCAACCTGTGAAAAGTGCAGCACTGAGCGCACAAAGTGTCGTAATTTTAAACAATGAAGACATGGTATTGGCATCCTGATCTTTATTCTGTTTTGTAAATCTATTGAAACAGAGCAAGATCAGAAGCTCTATATAGAATCAGTACTTAAATGTTTTGTTTTGTTTAAGTCGACTCAATCTGTGCTTTAAGGTGCTTTGGGCGGTGTGTCCTCGGTCTGCGGATCGATGTCATGTGCCATGGTGGCTTTAGGCATCATTAAGGGTTCATTCAAATTACTTTCATGTAACCATTCACGCCAAATTGCCAGCAAGACTGCAAGAATCACTGGACCAATGAAGACGCCGACCAGACCAAAACTGGCAATACCGCCCAGAACACCAAACATAATCAACAGGAATGGAATTTGTGTTGCGCCAGAAATCACCAGTGGACGAATTACGTTGTCGGCCGTGCTGACAATACAGACACCCCAAGCCATCACCCCAATCGCCTCAATCGTCTGTCCCTGTGAAAAGAGCCACAGTGATACTGCGCTATAAGCCACCGGTGGGCCAAAAGGAATCAGAGCGAAAATAAAGGTCACAATGGTCAAGACCATCGGATTTGGCACACCCGCGACAAAATAACTCAGACCTGCCAATAAAGACTGGGCAATTGCAGTCAAACCAACGCCATAGACCACCGCACGTGTAGTGGCAGAAATGGTAGAAAAATAATGATGTACACGTGGCCCGACCACCATCTCAAAAGCTTTACGCACCTGATTTAAAATGGTCTGACCATCACGGTAGAAAAAGAACAGCGAAAGTATCGCAAAACACAATTTAAAGATATTTTTACTGACTTCATTCAATACCACTTTGCCGTAATTCAGATGACCTTGAATCCAGCTCGAGATCGATAGCGCGATACTGTTTGGATCGGTATTGATTTCATTTAAAGTTCGGCTAATTTCCTTGCCGACAATCGGAAGGCCACGAATAAAATCCGGTACATCCAGATGACCGGAAAAGACCTGTCGCTGCAATTCAAAATACAGATTACGACCTTCATGCTGCAACATAAAAATGGCGAAGATAAATGGCAGACCAAACACCAGAATCACGGCCAGAATCATCACGGTTGCACTCAGCGTTGGCCGATTGCCGCACATGCGTAACACCGACTGATACAAGGGCCAAGTCATATAGGCGATAATCGCTGCCCAAACTACAGGGATGATGAAATATTTGAGTATATGAAAACTCAAAAAAATCAGGATAAAGAACAATCCAAATAATAAGACTTTTTGTAATGTAGGCGCGTACTGTTGCACTGAATTTAATGGCTCATTTTTTAGGTCGTGTTCAGGCATATTAACTGAAAAAAAAGCGATCGAAAATGACGGCTTGGTAAGTAGCGTGATTATTTTCCCAAAGCAGTGTTAGGATTCAGCGGACTGGCTTAAAACCACTGACTGGGATCATCGATAATGGCATTCAGCACCGGTTGCCATTGATCCTGTAATTCCCGATAGATTTTTTGAGGTTTATCAAAGACTGACAGACCTTCCATAGCCAGACGGCTATAAGGTGCACGTTCTGAAATCCAGGCCACCGGCTGCTGGTCGATCTTGTCAAAAAACTGCTGTATGTCCTGATTACTGGCTGCATTCGGTTTGGTACGGTTGGCCAACAGTAAAATTTCAACCTTGCCTTTACGAATCCGCTTAATGTCCTGCAAATGCTTGAGAAAACGGCGGGTCGAATCAATATCAAAAAATGAAGGCTGGATCGGAATAATAATCGCATGCGCTTCACTGATCAGCTGCTCGGCATGATCTTCAGTCAACGCTCCCGGTGCATCAATGATCAGATACTCAATCTGCTTCGGTGCATCACCAATGGATTTGTGATTGCGCCAGTCCAGACTTTGAATCGGCATGGCCTGTTCCGGACGTTGCTTGAGCCATTGCAATGCCGATTTCTGGTTATCGGCATCGGCCAGCGCCACCTTATAACCTTTTTGTGCGAGTGCTGAGGCTAGACTAATCGCTGTCATGGTTTTGCCACAACCGCCTTTCTGATTCGCAACTAAAATTGTTTTCATGACTCAAGGTGATTTTATTCTGTTCCTGCCTAGCATATCATTCTTTTCAAGCGTACCAATGGCTGATGTTTTCAACTTCAGTCGAATGTTGTGCTGAAAAAATAAAGTAAATTAGGAAGATTGAATGTCCATATGGATGGCCATGCTGATTGGCACATGTATCGGGGTGGTGCTGACCACCATTATTTTAAGTCAGACACGCAATGGACGCATCAAGGCTGAATATGAGCAGTATATTGCCGAGCTGGAACTAGAACATCAGCAGGCATTGATCGCCGCGCAAAAACGCAGTGTCAATACCAGCAGGGCAGTCCTGAAAGGCAAAATGGCGGAACAGCTCGCACCGATCATGCCGGAATTTCAATATCTGCCCAGTGATGCCAAGTTTCTGGGCGATCCTGTCGATTATGTGGTCTTTGATGGCTATACCGATTTCAGAGACGGCGAAGGCGAAGCAGAGGATATTGAAGTGGTATTGATTGATATCAAAAGTGGCGGAGCGCGTCTGACTAAAGGCCAGCAAGCGATTGCCCGTGCAGTTCAGGAAGGGCGGGTGCGTTTTGAAACCATCCGGATTGATTTCGATGATTGAGCACGACCAAGGAAAGAATAAGAAATTATGCAGAAATTACTGATCACTGCGCTGCTGTTTATGCTTGGACTGTGGGTCTGGAATGAGTTTTTTCGTGCGATCCCACATCTGGAAGAACGAGGTGTCTTGAAAAACTTTTCGGTAGAGCCGATTCAACCTATTTCAGCTACATTTACTGTGCATGATAAACGTTTCGTTAAACCGAATCGTCGTGTCTTGCATCAGGCCAGCCCTATGGTTGGACATTTTAATGATCTGGCCTATGTCAGTAATATCGATGTGCTGTTGCTCAGCCAGTCACTGCCAGCCATGCAGGCAACATTAGCATTTGATCAAGCAAAACGCTGTTATCAAATCGAGGAACAAATCAGCCAGGCTGAAGCTGAATTTCTCAGCACGCATATCCGGCATTTTAGTCTGATCGCTGCCAACGAGAAAATTGCCAATCAGATTCGCAGGCTAAAATCAGGGCAGAAGATTACACTCAGCGGTGATCTGGTCACAGTACATTCAGGAAGCACGGGACAGGAATTTCAGGTGGGTACAGGCTCGGAATATCATGCCCATTGTCAGTTGCTGCGTGTGACTCAGTTGCAGCAACATTAACGGCAAAACGAAAATAAATTAGCCTTGCGGTTTACGCAGTCGAGCCAGCAGCATACGCTGGCCAATCTTCGGAATCCCTGCGGCATTGATATAATTCAATTCTTCAATTTCAAAACCAGTTTCCAGTAAGGCAGTTTCAATATCCCGGTTTAAATGACAGCCATCTGCGACTTTCTTCTGAATCGGGGTGAGTAAATGCTGCAGGCGCTGGATATTTAAATTTTGTCGATTCAGCACATGTTCGACCACATGCAAGTGACCGCCCGGTTGTAGCACACGATAAATCTCACGCAGACTTTGGCCGAGGTCAGCAATACTACACAGCGTCCAGGTCGAGATCACATGTTCTAGACTATGTTCTGCAAAAGGCAATGCTTCTGCGCTGGCCTGAATATGTTCAACCTGAAAAGCAGCCTGCTGGATGCGCGGTTCTGCCAGCTTGAAAATGGCCGGATTGGGTTCTACGGCATAGACCAGATCTACTTCTTGATAGAAAGGCAGATTCAGCCCTGTACCAAAACCAATTTCCAGTACTTCACCAGAAATGTTCAAAAGCAATTCACGGCGTAAATCCATCAAGGACGGCGTTTGCATCACCTGATTTAAAAGGTGCGGAAAGATGTGTTGTTGATAAAGTTGATACAGCATTTGGGTTATTTTAATTTAATCTGAATGTATTTTAGCTTAACTGAAAAATACAATATTCGGGAATGCCCAAGCTGACTAAATACACCCAGTTTGTTACCAAGTTCAACTGTTTATTCATTAAAAAATACGTAAGATCAAGGAAGATATCCTTAAAACGTTTGATCAACTCGATTAGGATTAGATTAAAAATGATGTTCAAACACTTTAAACATTATGCTTTGTTGGCCGGTTTGTTGCTGCCTATTTCCAGCTATAGCTCGGTCGATCACAATATTGCCAAAGGTTTGCCACCTGTGGTCAAAGGACAGTCGATTTCCGTCTTGCAGCCTTTTAAAGGTGATTTCCGTATTTTGGGTTCCAAAGTCTATAGCGCTGATCCGCAGGCCAAATTCTCTCCGATTGATTATGCGGTGAGTTGGGGCCTGTTTGCTGAACCTGAAATTGCCCGACATATTAGTGTCAATCAATATGACCGTTATCTGAACTGGAAAATGGATCGGGTGCCCGTGCCGGTAGAACAAGCCAAGCAGATGGTGTCCAATATGCATATCATTCCGGCCAATCCTGAAATTGCCAAGGCCATTAAAAAGGTAAAACGTGGCGATCTGGTGCGTATGCAGGGTGAGCTGGTTGAAGTGCGTGATAAAGATCTGGTCTGGACTTCTTCATTGACCCCGACGGATACCGGTGATGGCGCCTGTGAGGTATTCCGTGTCAGTTCAATTCAGTGGATTGAACAGGTTGGGAAAAGCTAAATTAAAATTTGCTATTTAGATGCCTATAAAAAATCGCTCTTATGAGCGGTTTTTTATACTGATAAACTGCTTATTTAGCAGTTAAAGCCTGACCTTCAAATGCAACGCCATCCCAGCCATTTTGCATAAACTGGCGGATATTCTGATGATCGCTGGCTTGAGGCGTCGCTTGTACAGCTGCATAGTGCTCGGCAAACAGGCTTAAGGTTTGGGCCTGATCCAGCCCATTGAGTCGTGCAAAGGCAAAAACTTTGGCGCTGCCTTGGTTTTCAGTGGTCGCATTGCTCTGCTGGCCATTTTTAAATGCAGTCGGGGTATGGGTATAATGCGCTTCGATATAGGCAATCACATCTGCAAATTTTGCCTCACCTGCGGCCAATTGTGCCAATAAATCTTGTGCCATGCTGTTTTCCCTTTGCAATCAATAAAAATTTCGATGCGATGAATATAGCAATTTTCTTGCGAAGTTCCATGGTATTTAATGGGTTTGCAGTTCAAGATAATCATGAAAATGATTCATAATTAATTTGAAATTCCGGATCAAATCAACTGGATCAATAAATAGAATAGGAACGTATATGGGCTGGCTTTGGGTGGCAATCGGCGGGGCAGTGGGTGCCAGTTTACGGTATGCAGCAGGGCTCTGGTTGCTAAAACCACAGATGCAATTTCCTTGGCCGACTTGGTGGGTCAATATTCTGGGCTGCTTATGTGCAGGGATCTTTTTTGCCTGTAGCCAAAAATATCCAATGCTGCAACAGGAAGCACGTCTGTTTTTAATGGTGGGGATACTGGGCGGATTTACCACATTTTCCAGTTTTGGTCTGGAAAGCTTTCAGCTTTTGAAACATGGCGCCGTAGGTTTAGCTCTATTGTATGGGCTGTCGAGTGTAATTGTTGGAATTATCGTTCTGGCGCTGGGTTTTTACTTGACTTCACTGGCTTTGGCTCAAAGCTGAAACAGACATAAAAAAGTCAGGAAACTGGAGGTTATTTCCTGACATAAACCACGATTTGAAGATCAAGATAATCGACGGTTTTTAGTTTTAGCCACGTTTAAAGCGGCCAAAACGTTTATTAAAGCTTGCCACGCGACCTTCATTGCTGGTTTGACGCTGCTCGCCAGTATAGAAGGGATGAGAAGCACTTGAAATATCAAGCGTGACATAAGGATATGTTTTACCTTCATATTCTTTAGTCTGGCTAGAGTTCATTGTGCTGCCAATCACAAAATAAGTATTGGCATTGGTGTCATGGAATAACACTTCACGATACGCTGGATGAATATCTGGACGCATATATAATTCCCTTATGATTCTTAATGAAATGTTATAATATAACATTTGGTATTTCAAGTCATTTAGAGTTACAGCGTGTAAGCCTTTGGGGTCAAAATTAACCTCGACTCGGCACCAGTTCTTCAAATACATCACTCAGATCATCATGAACTTTTAAATGAATCAGGTTCCAGTATTGTCCTGAAATTGTCCGGTTCACCATGAGCGTATCTGGAGATGGCTTAAACACATCCCAATATTTTAGAGAAGGTTTGAGCAACTCCATGCCATCATGATGGGCCGAGTTTTCAGCAAAATCATAATGGGTGACCAGTGGACGCATCAGAACTTCCAGCCATTGTTCATACAATTCAGTCGGGAATTTTCCGGTTTCAGTCAAGGAATGCAGCGCATCTAACTGTTGCTCGATCACGGGAATATTCTTCTCGCGTGCGGCATGAATAAGTTCCCGGAAATGCCCAATCACTTCAGTCGAAAGAGTCTTAACGCCACCATAATCATAAACAATCACAGAGCCATCTTCACGAAAGGCAAAGTTGCCCGGATGCGGGTCACAGTGAAAGCGTTTCAGATAAAAAATTTCCTGACCAATCGCACGCAGCAGACGTCGCCCTAAGGCATTGCGGGTTTCCTGTGGCCAGGTGCTGGCGGTTTCAATACTTTCTCCCATTTCCTGACTCAAGGTTAGAATATGCCGTGAAGAATATTCATGAAAAACCTGTGGAATCACAATTTTATGATCCAGGGATTCATGGAAGGCGCGGGCAACTTCTAGGTTCTGAGCTTCAATTTCATAGTTGAGCTCATTGTCCAGACTATGCTGGATTTCTTTAAATAACTGATCCTGAAGTTTACGGTCAATCTTTAAAACGCCCATCATGCGTAGCGCCAGACGTACCTGTTTCAGGTCACTTTCACAGGCTTCATCGACCCCCGGATACTGTACCTTGACCACCACTTGCTGGCCATTGGGTAAAGTGGCTTTATGTACCTGACCAATCGATGCTGCGGCAAAAGGCTGTTCATCAAACTGTTGAAATAATTGCTGTAAAGGTTTACCGAGTTCCTTTTCAATTTGCGCCTGAATGTCCTTAAATGGCATGGGCGGTGCCTGACGTTGCAATTTGGCAATGGCTTTGGCAACTTCGGGTGGAAAAATATCTTTATATTGCGAGGCGATCTGACCAACTTTCATGACCGCGCCTTTCATTTCTCCCAAGGTATCCGCGATTTGTATACCAATATCCTGAAATAATTTGCTGCGCGCAGTATTTTTCTGCTCTTCATCGGCAGTTAAATTTTTAATTGAATTGGATAGGGTTTTACCTGCAATACTTGCGGTCATTCCGGCAAGTTTCATAAAGCGACGACCGGGTGTGCTAGCCGTTTTTGCCATGCGAGATTCCTTGAAACCAACAATTATTTGATGTATTTGATCATAGGTGACAAAGATTCAATTGCCTAGATTTAATTGTAGAGGTTGTGTTGTGATTTTCTTTAACTTCTCCATCTTTGGTGCATGATCTTTGATTTATCAGAAGATTTTTCTTCATCTCCTGTACTTAAACCAAAACAAGATTCCTGAATACATCATTGTTTTAGGTCAGGCTGCATAATCATACTAAAGGTTGTTTTAGTCCCAAAAGTATAAATAAAACAACTCGCAGTAATGAAGAAAATTCAATGAAAGTCTATCGATATTTTACTGCTCAAGATGATGTGTATTTTTGTGTGCGTATCACTTAAACCTTAAATACAGGACCTAAGTTAGATGATTCACCCACCATGCGCTTTAATGGCACGGAGGTGGTTGTAGAGCCGCTGCTGATCAAAGATGTGATAGACGAATCAGAGATTTCCAAAGCATTAAAAAATGCGCTGGATCCTGAATCGCAGCGCATTTTCCAGCTTGAATTAATCGGCTGAACGCATTGAGTGGTCGAGACTTAAACGTTTATTGTTGTCATATAAACGAGCTAATAAAAGTACACAGGCCACACTCAGACCCACAATCAGGCCAACCCAGACACCGGCTGCGCCCATGTCGGTAAAGCGGGACAAATACACCCCGACCGGGAAGGCAATCACCCAGTAAGCCAGCATGGTGATCCACATAGGGCCTTTGGTGTCCTGCATCCCACGCAGACAACCTGCTGCACTGATCTGCCAGCCATCCATTAGTTGATAAGCAATCGCAAACAGAATCAGATAGACCGCGATTTGGGTCACGATCATATCCGAGGTGTAGAGCGCCACGATTTCATTACGGAACACCCAAAGCAAAATCATGGTCAGGATTGCCAGAATAGTGGCCGTAATCAGGCCGAGATATTGCACTTTACGCATTGCCTGCCAGTTCTGTTCGCCATAATAGGTGCCGACCCGAATGGTCAGGGCAATCGCCAGTGACATTGGAATCATAAACAGCTGTGAGGTCACTGAAATGGCAATCTGATGCGCAGCAACAATGGTTTCTCCCAAAGGGCTGAGCACGATCGCCGCAGTACTAAAAATACTGACCTCAAAGAAAATCGCCAGTCCGATCGGCAGACCAAGCTGCAAGATGCGTTTCATCCATTCCGGGTTGATTTTTTCCCAATGAGTAAACGGCTGGGTGCGTTGATAGGCTTTATTCTTAAAAATATACAGTGCCAGAGTAATGACCATTAACCACTGTAAAATTGCCGTAGCAAAACCACAGCCGGCACTACCCAAGGCTGGAACAGGGCCAATTCCATACATAAATACATAGTTCAGTGGAACCAGCAATATCAGTGCCAATAGGCTGATGACGGTCACCGGGCGTGGATGACCAATCGCTTCTGAATAGCCACGTAAGGCGGCATACATAGTCACTGCCGGCATACCAAAACCAATTGCATGCAGGAATAAACCGGCTTTAGGCTGCAAGCTTTCCGGTACACCTAAGATTGGTAAAGTCGCTGGCAACAGCTGCAAAATCAGGCCAGCAATAATCCCCAGAATCAGGGCCACCCAAAGTGACTGACGGGCAATGGTGGCAATTTTTTCAGGGGTACGTGCGCCATTCGCTTCAGCCACCAAGGGTGTCGTGGCAATCATGATGCCGCTAAACAGCAGCATCACCGGAATCCACAGACCCACCCCGACTGCAATTGCTGCAAGATCGGTCGCAGACAGATGACCTGCCATAATGGTATCAATCAGGCCCAAACCTGCCTGGGAAAATTGGGTCACCAGAATAGGTAACATCAGATGAAACAGTTTTTTTAATTCAAAACCAAAGGTCGTAACCGGTGTAACATTCGACACAAAAATTACTCATCGTGATCATGTGCTTAAATAGAGGGGTTTAGCGTTGTAAAGTGAGAAGCACACCAATAAAAATTACTCCGCCGCCTAAAAGACGTTGCCAGTTAATCGGCATTTTTTCGTTGCCCAATAAACCCAGATGATCGACCAGCATCGACATGGCCATCTGACCAAATATAATCAGGCCGCTAAGCACCAGAAAGCCAAGTTTTGGGGCTGCATAAATGCTCATGCTAATCGCGTAGACACCCACGATGCCCCCAAGCCATAAATACCAGGGAACATTCATTAATTCCTGTACACCGGGTTTGGGGTTGGACTGAAAAAGTACAATCACAGCGAGCACTATTGTACCAATCAAAAAGGAAAAAAATGCAGCTTGCATAGGAGAATATAAATATTCTTTCAGTTGTGTGTTAATTGCGGTTTGAAGCGTCAGCAAAACACCAATTGCAAAGACTAAAGGAAGTAAAATAATCAATTGAGAAGATATTTTCATAATTTTAACTGTCTAATTCTATTTGAGTTTTTAGATATAACCCGGTGATCATTTTAATTTTAGCAGTGTTGCTGCCGAGTCATGTTAAAATTCAGCTATATCTTGTAGTCGTTTTTGAGTAGTTCTTTGGCTGAATTGAATCCTGCTGTTATCCCATTGTCTTTATATATTCATATGCCATGGTGCGTGCGCAAATGTCCGTATTGTGACTTTAATTCGCATGCTGTTCCTGATGGTGAATTATCACTGGAACTAGAACAGGAATATTTACATGCCTTGGTTGAGGATTTTAAAACGCAGGTCGATTTTGCCCAAGGCCGTCAGATTCATAGTGTATTTATTGGTGGCGGTACGCCGTCGCTGATTTCTGCTCAAGGTTATCAATGGCTATTTGATCAGTTGCAAGCCATTATTCCCTTTGCAGAAGGCTGTGAAATTACGCTGGAAGCAAATCCTGGTACGGTAGAGCATGACCCATTTGCAGGTTATTTGCAGGCCGGCATTAACCGTTTGTCGATTGGGGTGCAGAGTTTTAATACTGACCATCTTAAACGCTTGGGTCGGATTCACAGCAATGAAGATGCGATTTCTGCGATTGGATTGGCGCGTGAAGCAGGCTTTCGACGAATTAATGTCGATTTAATGCATGGCTTGCCTGAACAGACTTTAGATCAGGCCTTGCATGATTTAAAACTTGCGGTAGAAAATGGCGCGACACATATTTCCTGGTATCAGCTGACGATTGAACCGAATACGGTATTTTTCCGTACCCAACCTATTCTACCGGTAGATGATGTACTTGAAGAGATTCAGGAGCAGGGCGAAATTTATCTCAAAGCTCAAGGCTTTATCAATTATGAAGTTTCTGCCTGGCGTAAAGAATTACCTTCAGCGCATAACCTGAATTATTGGCAATTCGGCGATTATCTGGCGATTGGTGCGGGTGCACATGGCAAAGTGACTCAACCTGATGGCGTATATCGTTTCCAGAAAACCCGCTTACCTAAGGATTACTTAGCCAAAGTACCTGCTGAACATTTGCAGTTTAAGCGTATTGAAGCTGAAGAGATGCTATTTGAGTTTATGATGAATGCGCTACGCTTAAATCAGGGCGTAGAGGCTAAATTTTATATCGAGCGTACTGGTCAAAGTTTGGATACTTTACAAGATTTATTAAGCTCTTTACGTAAAAGAAAATTAATGATCGATGACCAAAACCGGCTTGCATGTACCGAGCAGGGGCATATCTTCTTAAATTCGGTACTGGAAGAATTTCTTTAACTGATTTTTATTTTCTGAACATTTTTCAAAGACCTTCATAAATCTATATGAGGGTTTTTTATTGTGCAGATTTTACCAGATCAGGAATTTTTAGCTTGGCATAGAGCACACCGGTTTTTAGATCAAACAAATAATCTTTAAAAGCTAGAGCTGAATAAGAGAAATTACAAGCACAAAAAAAGCACTCTAAGAGTGCTTTTTTTCAATATCTTGCTTCTAAATTATAGAGCAACGATATTTACAGCTGTAGGGCCTTTTTGACCTTGAGCTACGCTGAAAGAAACCTTTTGGCCTTCAACTAAAGTTTTGAAACCTGAACCAGTGATTTCGCTGAAATGAGCAAAAACGTCTGGACCTGATTCTTGTTGAATGAAACCGAAACCTTTAGTTTCGTTGAACCATTTTACTGTACCGTTAACTGTATTAGACATAATGTAACCTATTGAATCGTATGAATTTATAGCCAAAATTTCAGATGACTAACTGTAACTTTGAAAAATAAAAAGGATGGAGCTTTTTGATCTGTAATACGAAGGTTTATGACTAAAACTGCGATACTTAAAAGAAACTAACCAAAACAAGAATTTTTCTAGTTGGGATTATCATACCGCTTATTTTGAGATATACAAGCGTTTTATTTATCTAATTTATTAGGCTATTGAAAAATATAAAATTAAACCTGTATATTTTGTATTCAGGCCGGTGTTTTTAGGGTTTTAAAAGGGTAGCTCTCAATACAAAGAGCGCCGAAGCGCTCTTTGTAATTCAATTTACAGCTTAGTAATCAAAACTAAAGTGCTCTGGCGCCAGTGCGGTCATGGTTTTGGATGGATTCACCATCGCTTCAGCATGACCTTGGGTACGAGGCAGAATACGTTCGAAATAGAAATCAGCGGTTTTGATTTTTGCTTTATAGAACTCAGGTACTTCTGCGCCATCGCCAGAAGCCAGTTTGGCTGAGGCAACTGCGGCTTGCTGCGCCCAGAAGTATGCCATCATCACATAGCCCGAGAACATCAGGAAATCGACTGAAGCAGAAGAGACGATGTCGCGGTCTTTACGGGCTGCCAGCATGATTCGAACAGTTAATGCATTCCACTGGGCACATAGCTTGGTGAGATCCCAAGCAAAGCGGCGCATATATTTATTACGCGCATGCTGACCACAAAATTTCAGGATTTCAGCGGTATAATCACGAATCACTTTGCCTTTCGAGGTTAACAGTACTTTACGACCGATCAGATCGAGTGCCTGTACACCTGTCGTTCCTTCGTACAAGGTAGAAATACGTGAGTCACGCACGATCTGTTCCATGCCCCATTCTTTGATATAGCCATGACCACCAAAGACTTGCATACCGTGATTCGATGCTTCATAGCCCATTTCAGTCAGGAAGCCTTTTAGAATCGGGGTATAGAAACCTAAGTGATCATCATGCTGTTCAAAGGCAGCGGTATCGCCACGCAATAAAGCATCATTCATGTTGTCGGCAATTTGCGCAGCATGATAAATCATGGCACGGCCACCTTCGGCAATGGCTTTTTGCGTCAACAGCATACGGCGTACATCGGCATGATGAATGATGGCATCCGCCACTTTTTCCGGATCTTTTTTGCCAGACAGGGCACGCATCGACATACGTTCTTTGGCATACGGCAGAGCACCTTGGAAGGATAACTCCGCATGACAGATGCCTTGAATCGCAGTGCCAATACGCGCAGTGTTCATGAAGGTGAACATGGCATGCAAGCCTTTATTCGGTTCACCAATCAAGTAACCCGTGGCCTTGTCGAAATTCAGCACGGCTGTTGCTGAGGCGCGAATCCCCATTTTATGTTCAATCGAACCGCAATTGACTGGATTGCGCTCACCGATGCCACCATCGGCAGCAGCAATAAATTTCGGTACGATAAACAGTGAAATGCCTTTAGTACCTTGCGGTGCATCCGGAAGGCGCGCCAGCACGATATGTACGATATTTTCAGTGAGATCGTGCTCGCCTGCGGAAATAAAGATTTTGGTTCCTGAAATGGTATACGTGCCATCTTCTTGCGGCTCGGCTTTGGTTTTAACCTGACCCAAGTCAGTACCACATTGCGGCTCAGTCAGACACATGGTGCCAGCCCAAGTACCCGCAACCAGATGCGGCAGATAGGTATTCTTCTGCTCATCGGTGCCGTACTGGATAATGGTATTGATACAGCCCACGCTTAAACCCGGATACATCTGGAATGACCAGTTTGCAGTTCCCATCATTTCCGATTTGATCAGGTTTAAAGACATTGGCAGGTTTTGACCACCAAACTCTTCAGGATAAGACAGACCTTGCCAGCCACCTTGGACGAACTGATCATAAGCGTCTTTAAAGCCCTTAGGCGTTTTCACTTCGCCATTTTCAAAATGACAGCCTTCAGCATCACCGCTTTCATTCAGAGGTGAAAGTACATTTTCACAGAAATCTGCTGCACCTTCCAAGATCATGTCTACCGTGTCGGTATCGGCATATTCACCATTCGACAAATTCTGGTAGTGCGCAGGGTAATCGAGCACTTCATTCATAAGGAAGCGAATGTCGTGTAAAGGGGCTTTATATGCTGGCATGCGTTTAATCCTGATTAAAATAGTTTTGGATTATCTGTATCGATTCTTTGATTATTCATATTTGAGATAAAAAAACATTGATAAGGCAAGCAAATAAAAATGTCAGAAAAGCGAATCGAGTCTTAGAGCCAACCAATAAAATCGGATGATTTCATCTTCTGGCTGTCAGCGTACAGAAAGGTTGAAAACTTCTTATCTGATTGGACTTTAATGAATTGAACACCAGATTGTCTAGTGCTACTTTTGTATGAATTGTACTCAATTGTTATCAATAAAAAATTCAAGTTAAAAATGTCATTAAATCCAGTAGCTGAATTTTTAGTCTTTAATAATGGAGTTAAGATCAATTCGGATTGTTGTTACAACCCGAATTCTCTGGTCAAAATAACTGGATATTTATAGAAAATCTTTTAAATCTGGTTTGATGCCATTCCAGATAGAAAAAGATTCCAGTGCCTGACCGACCAGCATGCCAAAGCCTTCAGATGTTGGCACAGCACGTGCTTTGGCCTGATCAAGGAAGGAGGAAGGCTTGCCATAGGCCATTTCATAGGCATAGTTAAACTGTAAGGCTTCTGGAAGCAGCAAAGCATCACCGCTGAGACTGGCTGAAGTGGCATTGATCACCAGATCAAACTCACCTGCAAGATGTTCTAGTGAAATAGCCTGTAATTCGAGCTGCGCTACAGCATCCTGCAGATCCGCAACCAGTTGTTCAGCGCGTGCCAAGGTGCGATTGGCAATCACAATTTTTTTTGCGCCTGCCTGGGCGAGAGGATAGATCACGCCACGGGTTGCGCCGCCTGCACCGATAATCAGGATGTTGGTATTTTCCAGCGGCCAGTTGAGTGCACGAATCGCATCGACCAGACCTTGACCATCAGTATTATCGCCATGCAAAATACCATTTTTCATCCACAGGGTATTCACTGCCTTGGCAATTTTGGCTCGCTCACTGAGCACCTGACACTGGGCAAAAGCCTGCTCTTTAAACGGCACGGTGACATTCATCCCGATTCCGCCATGGGCAAAAAACTCCTGAATATTGGCCTCAAAGCCATCCAGTGGAGCCAGACGTTTGCTGTAATTTAGATCAATTCCGGTTTTTGCTGCAAAAGCATGATGCAATTCTGGAGAGCGTGACTGTTCAATCGGATTACCAATCACGGCAAATTGTTTGCTCATTTCACAATGTCCATGTGCTGAAATGAGCATCAATATACGTGAAAAAGCGCAGGGACTAAAGCCTGCGCTGTTTTAAATAAGGGGGCTGGAAGTGCGGTTTAGGAACTGCAGATGTCCATAATATGTTCTGCAAATACCAGCGCCATACTAAGCACAGCTCCGACCACAGTCAGGATACTCACCAGAATAGCCGCGCCATCCAGAAGCAGATTATGACTCAAAACGGCGGTACTCATCGCACTGATGGCGAGAGCCAGAAAAAGCCAAAAGGCAAAAACAGGAAGATTTAATTGAAGATGATGCATTGTTATTCTCACTAGACATCTAATAGATTGTGATCGATGTAGCGATAGGATGCCGCGACCAAATCAGGGATTACTCTGCAGCAGTATAGAGGAATAATGGATTAAAACAGCCCTCTATTTGAGGGCTGTTTGTATCATTTCATTGCAGTTGATTTTAATTCTGTGAGCCAGTCATGGGGTTTCAGATAGTAATCGGTCAAACGCTTTTCCGGCGAGCCTTCATCCCATTCAGGACGATAGGACCAGCCGGTCAGCGGAGGCAAGCTCACCAAGATTGATTCAATTCGGCCGCCGGTCTGCAAACCAAATAGCGTACCGCGGTCATAAACCAGATTGTATTCGACATAACGGCCACGACGATACAACTGGAACTCGCGTTGTGCTTCGGTATAAGGCTTATCCTGATTACGCTGGAAAATCGGCAGAATCGCCTCTAGATAACCATTGCCTACGGCCTGTATATACTGGAAACAGGTATCAAAATCCCACTGATTCAGATCATCAAAGAATAACCCGCCGACACCACGCTGTTCATCACGATGTTTTAAATAGAAATAGTCATCACACCATTGTTTATGTTCAGGATAAATCTCTTCACCAAATGGCGCACACAGATCATGCGCCGTCTGATGCCACGAAAGGACATCTTCATCATTTGGATAGAAGGGCGTCAGGTCGAAACCGCCACCAAACCACCAGATTGGATCTTGCCCTTCTTTTTCTGCAACAAATAAACGCACGTTGGCATGTGAGGTCGGTACATTCGGATTTTTCGGATGGATGACCAGCGATACACCCATCGCTTGCGCCTTGGCACCGGCAATATTGGGATGGCGTTCAGTGGCTGAAGCGGGCAGTTTGGAAATATTGATATGGGAGAACATCACCCCGCCTTTCTCAATCACGGTACCATTTTGCAAGACACGCGAACGGCCACCACCACCTTCCGGACGTTCCCAGTCATCAATGATAAATTCGGCCGTACCGCCGCCAGCACGCTCCTGTTGTTCCAGTGCTGCACAAATCCGTGCCTGCAAGTCGAGGAGAAATTCACGAACGCGTTGAATATCCGCAGATGTAGGATGCTGCATCAGAGCCTCGTAGGAAAATAAAAAACTAGCTACATCAAAGCATAAAATCAGTCAAAGATTAAGGTCTATTTAGCAATGTAGTGGATTGAACCAGGCTTTAAATTTGAGTATTGATGGACAGAATGGGGCATTAAATCCGACCAAATGGCTAGGTTGAATTCTTTTTTCAAGCTCCGCACAATAACTTGCAAGCGCTCATGGGTTTGGGCATTTCTCGATGGTAATAGGTGGGTGTCATGTCGGTACAGGTCAATTCCCTGATTCAAAAATATAATGTTCCCGGTCCCCGCTATACCAGTTATCCGACCGTTCCATATTGGGAAGAGCAGAATTTCTCACTGGAACAATGGAAGCAAACGCTGAAAAAATCCTTTACTGAATCCAATCAAAGTGAAGGCATCAGCCTGTATATCCATCTGCCATTTTGCGAAAGCCTGTGCACTTTTTGCGGGTGTCATAAGCGAGTCACGAAAAAACATGAAATGGAACAGCCCTATATTCAGGCAGTGCTGAAAGAATGGGATTTGTATTGTGAGTTGCTGAAAGATAAGCCAATGATTAAAGAAATTCATTTGGGCGGGGGAACACCGACTTTCTTTTCTGTTGAGCATTTGACTCAACTGATTCAAGGTATTTTGGCCAAAGCAGACATAGCGCCTGTGCATGAATTCAGTTTTGAAGGGCATCCGAACAATACCACGCGTGAGCATTTACAAGGCTTGTATGATCTGGGCTTTCGCCGGGTCAGTTATGGGGTGCAGGATTATAATGAAACCGTGCAAAAAGCCATTCACCGGATTCAGCCCTATGAACATGTCAAACAGGTAACCGAATGGGCGCGTGAAATTGGCTATGAGTCGATTTCGCATGACTTGGTGTTTGGCCTGCCTTTTCAGCATCTGGACGATGTCTTAAACACCATTGAGCAAACCAATTCACTTCTGCCGGATCGTTTGGCTTTATATAGCTATGCACATGTGCCTTGGATTAAAGGCAATGGCCAGCGCGGGTTTAAAGATGCTGATGTACCCAAAGATGCGATCAAACGTGAATGTTATGAAGCGGCTAAAAAGAAACTGCTGGCGTATGGCTATCATGAAATTGGCATGGATCATTTTGCTTTAGATACAGATGGCATGTACCAGTCCTTTCAAGCTGGAACATTACACCGCAATTTTATGGGATATACCGCCTCTAAAACTCAAGTGATGATCGGTTTAGGAATTTCTTCGATCAGTGATAGCTGGTACAGCTTTGCCCAGAATGTGAAAACCATTGAAGAATATTATGCGTGTTTAGCCCGTAATGAAATTCCGGTATTTAAAGGGCATCTATTAAGTCAGGAAGATTTGATTATTCGTCAGCATATTCTGAATTTGATGTGCAGCTTTAGTACCTCATGGGAAAAACCCGAACTATTTTTCCCTGAAATTGGTCAGGTCTTGGTGCAGCTTGAAGAAATGGCACAGGATGGTTTGATTCAAATGACAGACTCATCAGTCACGATTTTGGAGAAAGGGAAACCATTTGTACGTAATATTTGTATGGCTTTTGATTTACGTTTAAAGCGACGCATGCCCGAGAACCGGATTTTTTCGATGACGATTTAACACTTAATCCACCCCAGCCCTCCTTTAAGAAAGGAGGGAGTTTTCTCCTCTTTTTGAAAGAAGGAAAAGCCTCCCTGAGCAAGACTTAAGCATTGCTTTAAGTCGAAGCGCAAGAAAGGGAGGTTTGGAGGGATTTATTAAGGGGAGGATTTAAAAATCATCCTTCTGATAAAGATGCGCCATACGTTCATGTTTGGTTTTGAGATATTGCTCATTAAACGGATTTAAGCCGACGGTGAGGGGCACCCGATCGACCACATTAATCCCTTGGGCTTTTAAAGCTTCAATTTTTAAAGGATTGTTGGTCACCAGACGTACCGCTTTGACCTGCAAATGATCCAGCATAATGCTGCACATGTCATATTGACGTGCATCAGCCGGCAGATTAAGCATTAAATTGGCATCGACCGTATCATGTCCCTGATCTTGCAGGGCATAGGCACGAATCTTGTTGGTCAGGCCAATACCGCGTCCTTCCTGACGCAAATACAGAATCGCCCCGCGACCTAACTCATTGATCAGCTTTAAAGTCGCCTGCAATTGCGGGCCACAGTCACATTTCAGTGAAGCAAAGGCATCACCGGTTAAACATTCAGAATGTACACGAACCACGACTGGCTCGTCAGAAACTTCTTCAAGTCCTTTGGAAAGAGCGACATGTTCTTCGCCAGTCTTAGGGTCTTGAAATACAGTAATTTTAAATTCACCGTGAGCGGTAGGTAATCTTGACGTTGCGACAAATTCGATTGGCACAGCTGAACCCGTTAAATCCTGAAAGTGGCTAAAGTATAGCGTAATGATTGAACATTGGTAGAATTGCAAAGTCGAAATTCTGTATTAGATTTTCTTTTTTGTATAAAGCAGACGATAATAGTTGATAAATAGTAAGATTATTCAGGATAATCGTAGCCTGCGATTTTTTCACCCCGATGAGATCATTGTTTAATATTGCATCGCTAGAAGCGTAGCTGAATTGAAGCTGCTACAATTCAGCTATATGATCGGGTACTCCCCATTGACCTAGCTTTAGATTTGCCAGGCTTTAGAAGGCTTTGCCATAATATGCTGTATACAGAAATCCCTACTCAACGCCCTGTAACACCGTTGCTGGATACGATCAATCATCCTGAGCAACTACGTTTACTCGAGCAAAGCCAGCTAGTACAGGTGGCAGATGAGTTACGTCAATTCATTTTGTATGCTGCCGGGCAAAGTGGTGGACATTTTGGTGCAAACCTCGGTGTTATTGAGCTTACGGTGGCTCTGCACTATTGCTTCAATACTCCACATGACCGTCTGATCTGGGATGTGGGGCATCAGGCCTATCCGCATAAGGCATTGACCGGCCGTCGTGAACAGCTCACCACTATCCGGGCCAAAGATGGTCTGGCAGCCTTTCCAGCACGTGAAGAATCTGAATTTGATACCTTTGGGGTAGGGCATTCTTCGACGGCAATTTCTGCTGGTCTGGGCATGGCCTTGGCACGTCGCTACCAGAACAAGCCATGTGAAGTGGTATCGATTATTGGCGATGGCGCCATGACGGCGGGTATGGCCTTTGAAGCCTTGAACGATGCCGTTGCGCACAATGCCGATCTGATGGTGGTGCTGAACGACAATGACATGTCGATTTCTTGCAGTACTGGCGGTTTTGCCAAGCATCTGGCGGCGATCTGGGAGCGCGGTGAATTCGTTAATATTACCGAGGAAGGTGAAGCTTACGTACAGCCGTATCCGGAGTGGCTGTATAACTCACGCTTGCACTGTGCCGCGACTGATGCCGCAGATAACCTGTTTAAAGCCATCGGCTTTGACTATTTTGGCCCTTATGATGGTCATGATGTCAAACAACTGGTGCATGTATTTAAAGCGCTGAAAAAGCGTACAGGCCCACGTCTGATTCATATCTATACTAAAAAGGGCAAGGGCTTTGCGCCGGCCGAATCGGATCAAATCAAATATCACGCGATTAGCAAGCTTAATGCCATTACCGCTGCCAAGACTGCACCGAAATATTCGGATGTATTTGGACAGTGGCTCTGCGATGAAGCAGCACAGGACTCGCGCTTGCTCGCGATTACACCGGCCATGTGCGAAGGCTCAGGTATGGTGCAGTTTGCCAAAGAATATCCGGAACGTTTTTTCGATGTCGCGATTGCAGAGCAGCATGCCGTGACGCTGGCTGCGGGCATGGCCTGTGAAGGCTTAAAGCCGGTCGTGGCAATTTATTCGACCTTCCTGCAACGTGGTTATGACCAGCTGGTACACGATGTGGCCTTACAAAATCTGGATGTGACCTTCGGTGTTGATCGTGCTGGTCTGGTCGGTGAAGATGGCCCGACCCATGCCGGTGCCTATGACTATGCCTATATGCGGACGATCCCGAATATCGTGATCATGGCACCAAAAGACGAAAATGAATGTCGTCAAATGCTGCATACCGCTTATTTATATCCTGGGCCGGCAGCTGTGCGTTATCCACGTGGTAATGGCTTAGGGGTGGATATCCAGCAAAAGATGCTTGAAATTCCAATCGGTCAGGCGGAAATTGTCGCCAGCTTTAATGCGCAGTGTGACGAATATATTTCTGTGCTGGCTTTTGGCAGCCGGGTACAGGCCGCAGTCGACGCCGCTGAAGCCTTTGCAGTGAAACATGAGATTGGTGTGCGTGTTGTGAACATGCGTTTTATCAAACCTCTTGATACGCAAATGCTGGATGATCTGGCATCAAGCACCAGTCTGTTTGTGACAGTAGAAGAACATGCCGTGATGGGCGGTGCGGGTAGTGCTGTGAATGAATATCTGGCAGAAGCACAGATTGTGAAACCGCTGCTGAATCTTGGTTTAGACGACACGTTTATGGCTCAGGCCACGCATGCACAAATGTTGCAGCAGGCCGGATTGGATGCGCAAGGTATTGAAAAATCAATGAATCAAGCCTGGTCAGCCTTGGGGCAAAGCGTTTTGTCATAAGTTCTTAAAAATTTTAGACACATTTTCTCCAAAAAAGCCCTGATATTTGCTAAGATATCGGGGCTTTTATGCATTATTCTTTATCAGTTTCTTTAAATTTGTAGTGGGTGTTCAATGGAACCTATGGTGGTGATGGCTGCGCGTGCGGCTCAGTTAGTTGGTCAAGAGCTTTTAAAAGCGCATCAGAATCGTCATAAACTCGATCTACAAGTCGAAGAAAAAGGAATTGATGGTCCAGTAACGCGTGTAGATCGTTATTTGGAGCAGTTGACCATCGATACCCTACGTAAAAGCTATAAAAATCACAGTTTCCTTGGTGAAGAGTTTGGCTATCAGGAAGGTAATGGTCACGACGCCGATTGGTGTTGGGTGATCGATCCACTGGATGGTACTTTAAACTTCATTAACGGTTTCCCGCATTTCTGTATCTCTATCGCAGTTCAGCACAAAGGCATTACTCAACACGGGGTGATTTATGACCCGGTGAAAGATGAGCTATTCTCTGCCAGTCGTGGTCGTGGTGCCATGATGAACCAGCGTCGTATTCGTGTGAATGTCAAAGACAGTCTGGAAAATACCTTTATGGCTGTTGGTCACGCTTACCGTGCTAAACGTAATGGCGAAGTTGTATCTTATGCCAAGAACCATTTTCAAAGTTTGTTAAACGTGACTGAAGCTGGCGCGCAATATCGTCGTTCAGGTTCTGCGGCATTGGATTTAGCCTATGTTGCTGCAGGCCGTTTTGATGCTTACTTCGAACTTGGTTTAAAACCTTGGGATATCGCAGCGGGCGAATTGATCGTGAAAGAAGCAGGCGGTACTGTAGTTGATGCACGTGGTGGTAGCGACTCTATGGAAAATGGTCAAGTTTTGGCTTGTTCAATGAAAATGCTTAAACCTTTAATGCAAGCAGTTGTTCCTGCTTGGGGTGAAGCAGCAAAATAATCGGGTTTAGATGAAATATATCTAATTTTCAGAAAAGGCATCCTTCGGGATGCCTTTTTTAGAGCAGTAAAATAGTTAAGAAGGGAGGTAGAGTATATTTCTAACATGATATGAATATTGGAAATATCAAGTGAATTGGCGAAAACTGCCTTTTTATACCGGTTGTTACATTTTTTATTCATATTTAAGTGTATGAAATTAATATATAAATTATAGACAGAGCAAATTAGTTTTAAAACTTAATGACATTGTTGATTATTCTGCTATAATTTCGCCACGCACTTAATTTCTGTTCTTTACCTGAACACTATCTTCTAATCATTGTATGCGCGTGCTGTCCATAGAGAGGACATATCCTTCGCGCCCCAATCGCTTAAGCGATTCCTTCAGGTTTGCGGCCGTAATCATGCGTGCGTTATATCCACATCGTCGTTACTCGGATCGCTGCTGAATCCTAATATTTTCAGCATTATTTGCTGTGCCGCTTTTTGCCGATGTCCATAATTGTTATTTATTAAATGGAGCACCCACTTCAGGGTGAATACTCTCTATGAGCAAAACTTTTGCTGATTTTTCCCTCGACGAATCTCTAACCCAGGCTCTCGATGCTTTAGGCTTTACTACTCCAACTCCTGTACAAGAACAAGCGATTCCAGCTGCACTTGAAGGTAAAGACCTTCTTGTGTCAAGCCAAACAGGTTCTGGTAAAACTGCTGCTTTCTTGCTTCCTACCTTAAATGCGTTGGCAAGCCAAGATACATTAGTACCATTTAAAGACCGTATGAAAGCGGTTACTCAACCGAATATTCTGGTGATTTCACCGACTCGTGAATTGGCACAACAGGTATGTCAAGACGCAATTGCATTTGTACGTCACATGAAAGGTGTTCGTATTGCTGCAATCATGGGCGGTATGCCTTTCGGTAAGCAAATTCAACAGTTAAAAGGCGCGCAAGTTGTTGTTGCAACTCCAGGCCGTCTACTTGACTTGGTGAATCGTCGTCAAATCAAGCTTGATAAAGTTGACGCGTTAATCGTCGATGAAGCTGACCGTATGCTTGACCTCGGTTTCTCTGAAGACTTAGAAGCAATTGGTGAGTTGGCTGCAAACCGTAAACAAACTCTAATGTTCTCTGCGACGTTTGCACCACGTATCATTACACTTGCAGAACGCATGATGAATGATCCACTGCGTATTTCGATTGAAACTGGTCACTCTACAAATACTGATATTACTCAGACTTTGCATTGGACTGACGGTTTCGAGCACAAGAAAAAACTTCTTACTCACTGGTTGAACGAAGAAGACGTTGATCAAGCAGTTGTATTTGCGTCAACTCAAGAAGACACAGATATGCTGGCTGAAGAACTTGCTGAAGCAGGCCTATCAGTTGTAGCGCTACACGGTGCTATGCCACAAACTGTACGTAACCGCCGTTTACGCAGCATCCGTGAAGGTCGTGCGAAGATCTTAGTTGCAACTGACGTTGCTGCTCGTGGTCTTGACGTACCAACCATTTCACACGTAATTAACTTCGGTCTTCCAATGAAGAACGAAGACTATGTACACCGTATTGGTCGTACAGGTCGTGCCGGTCGTACTGGTAAAGCCATTACACTTGCAACTTACCGTGAGCGTGGCAAGATCCGTGCTTTGGAAGACTTCCTTGATGCGCGTCTAAACGTATCTGAAATCGAGGGTCTTGAGCCATCTCCACCTCCTGCACGTGGTAGCCGTGATGGCGCTGGCCGTGGTCGTGGTCGTGATGGCGGCGGTCGTCGTGATGGCGGTCGTGGTGATGGCGGTCGTGGTGGTTTTGGCGGTGGTCGTCGTTTTGAAGGCGAAAGCAACTTCAAACGTCGTGAAGGCGGTGATGATCGTCCACGTCGTAGCTTCGATGACAAACCACGTGGCGAACGTCCGGCATTTGGCGAAGATCGTCCACGTCGTGACTTCGGTGATCGTCCAGCGCCACGTCGTGAAGGTGGTTTTGGCGACCGTCCACAACGTTCGTTTGATGACCGTCCAAAGCGTGACTTCGGTGATCGTCCAGCTCCGCGTCGTGAAGGTGGTTTTGGCGACCGTCCACAACGTTCGTTTGATGACCGTCCAAAGCGTGACTTCGGTGATCGTGCAGCTCCGCGTCGTGAAGGTGGTTTTGGTGACCGTCCTCGCTCTAATGATGACAACCGTGGCAACCGTGTAGATTACAAGCCAGCTCGTGAAGGCGGTTATGGTGATCGTCCAAAACGTGATTTTGGTGATCGTCCTGCTCCACGTCGTGAAGGTGGTTTCGGTGATCGTCCAGCGCGTTCATTCGGTGATGACCGTCCAAAACGTGATTTCGGTGATCGTCCAGTACGTCGCAACTTTGATGACAAACCACGTGGTGAACGTTCGTTCGGTGGTGAAGATCGTCCACGTCGTAAATTTAACGACTAATAGAGTCGCTAGATGAAGATAAAAAAACCGGTAGAAATACCGGTTTTTTTATGCATTGAGTTTTTTGCTTTTTAACGTAAAATGTCTACTAATTCATATTTTGTCAGGGTTATGATAATTATTAATATGAAAAGTTTAGCTGCTCGATCTCAATTGATAGAGGTGCATATGCCATATATCGCATTGACTTTGATTTTATGTAATATTATCTATTATTTATACAGTGTTTTTAATTAATCAATCTAGTCATTTTAAGCCTAAGTACATATTTTTATTATAAAAAACACGAAATAATCAATTATTGTCATCTTTTTATGATATTCACCCACCTTTTTCAACTGCTAACATTTTGAACTTCGTTCCTTTATAGTATGCATGCTGAAAAAATGTAGGAATAAACTCAGCTATGAAAAATCAAACAGCGCGAGATACTCAGTCTTTGATTGAAGTCAAGAATTTGAGCTTCAAACGAGGCGAGCGCGTGATTTATGACGACGTGAGTTTAAATATTCGTCGTGGGCAGATTACCGCCATTATGGGGCCATCCGGAACTGGTAAAACTACCTTATTAAGATTGATCGGTGGGCAGCTGACGCCTGAGCATGGTCAGGTCTTATTGGATGGCAAAGATATTGCCTCGATGTCACGTTCCGAACTTTTTTCAGCACGTGCACGGATGGGTATGCTATTTCAGAGCGGTGCTTTGTTTACCGATATGAGCGTGTATGAAAATGTCGCGTTTCCAATTCGGGCCCATACCAAACTGCCAGAACATCTAATTAAGGAAATCGTGGCATTGAAACTGGAATCCGTCGGCTTGCGCGGTGCAGAGCAAATGATGCCATCGGAACTGTCTGGTGGTATGAACCGACGTGTGGCTTTGGCCCGGGCGATTGCGCTGGACCCTGAACTGATCATGTACGATGAACCCTTTGCCGGACAAGATCCGATTGTGATGGGGGTATTGACTCGCCTGATCCGTTCATTGCGTGAAGCACTGGATCTGACCACGATTATTGTCTCGCATGATGTGACAGAAACCTTATCCATTGCTGATTACATTTATATTGTGGCAGAAGGCAAGATCCAGGGCGAGGGGACACCGGCAGAGCTAAAAGTGCATCCTTCAACTTTTGTGCAGCAATTCCTGACGGGTTCGGTGGAAGGTCCAGTCGATTATCAGTTTAGTCATCGGGCTTATTTAAGTGATGAGGTACGTTCATGAATGCAATTGCCGCATTAGGTAGACGCGTTATTGAACGTGTACAGGGGATTGGGGTCGCAACCCTGATGCTGTTGCAGATCTTATTTTCCATGCCGACCTGGCTTGGGCTAAGACTATTTATTTATCAGATGTATCGGGTCGGGGTATTGTCGCTGCTGATTATTGTGGTTTCTGGTCTGTTTATTGGTGCCGTGCTTGGCTTGCAGATGTTCAGTATTCTGTCGACCTTTGGCAGTGAATCCATGCTTGGTACAGCGGTGGCGTTGACCTTGCTGCGTGAATTAGCACCTGTGGTCGCGGCTTTGCTGTTTGCAGGACGTGCCGGTTCGGCTTTGACCGCAGAAATTGGTCTGATGAAAGCCACTGAACAATTGTCCAGTATGGAGATGATCGGGGTGGATCCCTTAAAACGGGTGATTTCGCCACGTCTCTGGGCGGGGATTTTCAGCTTGCCCATGCTTTCGGTGATCTTTGCCGCAGTCGGAATTATGGGCGGTAAAATGGTCGGTGTAGACTTTTTGGGGGCTGATGAAGGCGCTTATTGGAGCGGCATGGAAAGCAGCGTGCAATTCTATAAAGATGTCTTGAATGGCACTATTATTAAAAGTTTTGTATTCGCATTAATGTGTACCTGGATTGCGGTATATCAAGGCTATGCCTGTGTACCAACATCGGAAGGTATTGCAACTTCTACAACGCGTACAGTCGTGTATTCTTCACTGTGCGTTTTAGGCTTTGATTTTGTGTTGACTGCGGTCATGTTCGGAGGTGTTTAATGAAATCACGTACTAGTGAGCTGGCCGTTGGTGTTTTTGTTATTTTATTTGGTATTGCCTTATTCTTTTTAGCGATGCGTGTCAGTGGTCTGGTCGGCAGCAATATTTCCGACAGCTATAAAATGACGGCAACTTTTGAAAATGTGAATGGCATCAAGCCACGTGCCAAAGTCGCTTTAAGCGGGGTGAAAGTGGGACAGGTCGATGAGATTACCCTGGATCCTGTAACGCGTCTGGCAACCGTACATATGACTTTAGATGGCTCATTGACCTCGTTTAATGCTGAACAATTAAAGCAAGTTCAGGAGGAAGCTCTGGACGAGTTACGCTACAGCTCGGACTATGAAGCAGCGACACCTGCGCAACAAAAAGACATGGAAAAACAACTGTTAGCTAACATGAAATCCATCACCAATATTGATGAAGATGCTTATATTATGGTAGCGACCAATGGCTTATTGGGTGAAAAGTACCTGAAAATTATTCCAGGTGGTGGCCTGAGCTATTTGCAACGCGGCGATCAGATTGCCAATACCCAAGGCACTATGGAAATTGAAGATTTGGTGACGAAATTTATTACCGGTGGTGCTGGCAAATCGTCAGATAGTCAAGAAACTACATCGGAACAGACGACAGTTTCAGAAACAACAGATGCAGAACCTGCATTTGTTGAATAATAGATTGAGGAGAATTCAGTGAAGACTTTAGTAAAACAAACGCTTGCAGTAAGCATTCTTTCAACAATGGTTGCTGGTACAGTGTTTGCTGGTACAGTGTTTGCTGCACCGTCTGAAGCACCACCTGCTTTTATTAAAAAAGTAGCAGATGGTTTAATTGAGCGCCTCAAAGCTGACAATGCAAAACTGCAATCAAATCCAGCTTTGGTCAAAAGCATTGTGCGCCAGAATCTGGATCCGTATATTGATTCTCAATCTTTCACACGTATTGTGATGGGCACATATGCCACGAACCAATATAGTACGGCGGCACAGCGTGCGCAGTTTGAAAAGAATTTCCGTGAAACCTTAATTGAAAACTATGGTTCTTCCTTTGCCAAGTTCAGTAATCAGACTTATAGCGTGCGTCCTTACAAGGCCAGCAACAGCAAAAACCCTGTCGTGACCATCGACTTTAATAACAAGGGCGAGAAAATTCCAGTAGCATTCCAGCTGGTGGACAAGGGTTCACAATGGAAAATCCGCAATATCAACGTATCGGGTATTGACCTGGGTTTGCAGTTCCGTAACCAGTTTGCTGCGACGGTAAAACGTAATGGCGGTAATATTGATAAAGCAATTGCTAACTTTAAACCGGATGCAGAAGCTGCAATCGACAAGAAATAATCAAACAGGTGAGCCGTGATTACATTCAATGATCAGGAACTACAGGTTTCAGGCAAGATTGACTATGACAATGCACAGGACTATTACTTAAATGGTCTGCGTGTGATCCAGTCACAAAGCAAGTTTCCACTTGTGGTTAATCTGGCTGAGCTTGAAAGTGGCAGTACTTTGGCTTTGGCAGTGTTGGTGCGCTGGCTGCGCCAGACTCCTCAGGCTCAAGGGCTACAGTTTAAAGCTGTTCCTGCTAAAATGATGAATATCATTCAGGCCAGCCATTTGCAGGATGATTTAAACATCGTTCAGTAAAAGAAAAGCACCGAAAGGTGCTTTTTTATTGTGATCAAATTTTAAGAAATCATTCAAATCAAATAGATCTAAATATGGATTGCACGTCCTCTCTGCCTCAGGGAGAGAGTTAGAGAGAGGGGTGTAAAAATCCTCCCTAACCATTTTCTTCACTTTTTAAAGAGAAGTTGAAGAGGGATTAAATAAATATGAATTAAATACAGGCATTTCTTGCGCTTCACTTTAATTAAAGAGCAAGTGAGACTTAGAAAGGGATATCTAATAAAAAAACCTCTCCCTGACAGGAAACATCTCTCCCTTTTCAAAAGGGAGGTTAGGAGGGATTCTAGATCCACTTCTTCCATCTAAAGTAAATCAATGGGCCAATCAGGAAGCCAATTAAAATAATACTGACCATGATGAAACTCATGGTGCCTTGTGCAAAGGGCAGCACTTCGGTGTTCATACCGTAAATACTGGCAATCAGCATTGGTGGCGCAAGCATACTCGGCAGAATCGAGAATCGACGAATGGTATCGTTCTGCTCAGTGTTAATGAATCCGGACGTGGTATCGAGCAGGAAACGTACTTTCTGGAACAAGAAAGCATCATGCTCGACCAGCGAGCGCACATCTTCACTCAGTTCTCGAATATCCGCATCATAAATATGACTGCCCAAGGCGCGTGGACGCGACAGGAAGGTCAGGACGCGGCGTAAATCGATTAAACACAGTTGCGCTTTACCCAACATATCTTCAAGTTGCGCCAAGCGGGTAATCATGTCATCCAGATCCAGAATCTGTTCACGATGGCGGTTATTCAACACTTCAGTTGAATATTTCTCTAAATCTTTATGCACATCTTCCAGAATATCGGCCAGCTCATCCAGCTTGGCTTCGAGTAAGCCCAATAAAATCCAGGTCGGATCTTTATAATCGATTTCATAATCATTGCGGCGCGCGCGAGCACGAAAGGCGCGAAAAGCCACCAGTTTTTCACCACGCAAAGTAAACAGACGATCCTTGTGCAGAATGAATGCAACGGTTTGTACTGTTGCCAACATACTGGATTCATCTTCGTGTTCGTTTTCGACCTGATAGTTTTTATTCTTGGTTAAAAAATAGGTGCTGATATGCAAAATACCGTCATCATCACGGTAAAATCGGGCACTCGAGGAAATATCTTCCAGCGATTTTAAGGTCGGTAAATTTTGCTCGTAGGCATCTAAAATCCATTGCTGCTCTTCCTGTGAAGGTGCAATCAGATCAAGCCAGACTAAATCTGGATGCAGGTCGAAATCACCATTAATCGTGATATCTTCTAAGCTACCGCGCTCTGTGGCGTAAAAGGCTTCAAGCATGCTGTCTTTTCTCCCGGGCGCAGTATGTGAATTGGAATGGGTGTATTTTAGACAAGGAATTGAATAAAAACACTGATATTAAGCAGTTATTTTGGTAAAAAGCGTGCTTGCCGCGATTTCGTACAATATAGCGTCAATTGGAGAGTGAAATGATGAATTCTATCGCAATTTTTTGTGGTTCAGCGCTTGGCTCGGATCCTCTTTATACGCAGGTTGCCGAAAAAGTCGGTCAGACTCTGGCGGCACGACAGCAAACGCTGGTTTATGGAGGAGGTCGTTCTGGCTTAATGGGTATTGTGGCTGATAGTGCCTTGGCGGCGGGCGGTAAGGTGATTGGCGTAATTCCAAGACAGCTGGTCAATCGTGAGCTGGCACATCCACATATTACCGAGCTGTATGTGGTGGATAATATGCATGAGCGTAAAACCCGGATGTCGGAACTGGCTCAGGGATTTATTGCCATTCCCGGTGGTGCAGGAACACTGGAAGAGATTTCTGAACAATGGACTTGGGCACAATTGGGGATTCATCAGAAGCCTTGTGCTTTTCTCAATACCGATGGTTTTTATGATGACCTGATTAAATTCATCCGTATGACCACGGAGAAGGGTTTTACTAAATCACGTTTCACTGAGGCTTTGATTATCAGTGATGATCTGGACGATATTTTGCGCCAATTCGAAAGTTATCAGCCGCCTGAAGCCAAATGGGGTATGGTTGATCAGACCGACCTTGTAAAATAAGTTATCTAGAATACGCAATTGTAGAAAATAAATGAAAGTGATTACGGTGGCTGCAGCCATTATTTTAAATGAAGCGCAGCAACTGCTGGTGGTTCGCAAGCAAGGAACATCCTGCTTTATGCAGGTCGGTGGCAAGCTGGAGCCAAATGAAACCCCGGAAGCCACCATGTTGCGTGAAATTCAGGAAGAAATTGGCACACAAGCCCAGATTCAGCAATTCATTGGCCGTTTTGAAACCCAGACTGCCAATGAACCTGATCATCAACTGGTGAGTTATGTCTATTGGGTAAGGCTCGATCAAGCACCTAAAATTGAAGCAGAAATCGCTGAAATGAAATGGGTTGATCTGGATGAAAAAGAGGTCTTGCTGGCGCCCTTAACGACTGAAATTGTGATTCCGTGGGTGAAGTCACATTTGCTCGCCCAAGCTTAAATTTTAGATTTGCGCGCCTGCCAGACAGGCTGCATAAATTTTTTGACAACCCAATTGTTCAAGTGTTTGGCTCAGTGCCCGAATCGAACTGCCGGTTGTCACCACATCATCAATAATCAGCACGCGTCGGTAACGAATATTAGACGGTGTACTGATCTGAAATTGCGACTGGATATCTTCGATTCTTTCCAGACGGCTTAAGCCTTTTTGTGAATGCTGTTTCAGCCGGCTAACAGGTTGCCAGATGGGAACATTCAATTTTTTCGCCACATGCTTGGCCAGCACCAGAGATTGATTATAACCGCGTTCGGCCAGGCGTTCAGTCGAGATCGGCATCGGGACTATTGCACTGACTTTGGGTAGCTCTAAACTCAACAGCGTACCGGCCAGTAAATTTTGCAGATGCAGCTTCTGTTCATATTTAAACAGCTGAATCAACCGATCCATTGGGTAGGCATAATCGCAGGCAATCTGAAACTGCATTTCCTGACGCTGAATGGTTTGATGTATCCACGGCAACTGCTGCCAGCAATCCTGACAGACTGAATAAATGCTCTGATAATCAGTCTGACACAACTGGCAGGGCTGAAGCGTATTCAGCTTGGAGATTCCCTGTGCCAGTAATTTAAACATAGGCATAACGCGGTGCTTCCGGTAGCCAGCGTTGTAATAACGCCTCAGCCTGATCTGGATAATCTTTTAAAATTTGCTGCGCCACATAATGTGCCTGATTGAGCAGGTGATCATCGCGTTCAAGTTTGGCCACGCGGAAATTCATATCGCCGGTTTGTTTAGTCCCCAGTAATTCACCCGGCCCACGCAATTCCAGATCTTTCTCGGCAATCATAAAACCATCATTGGTTTCACGCATGATTCTTAAGCGTTCCTGACCGTTTTGCGATAGTGGATGCTTGTATAGCAGGGCGCAGAAACTGGCTTTGGCACCACGGCCAACCCGACCACGTAGCTGATGTAGCTGTGACAGGCCTAAACGTTCGGCATTTTCAATCACCATAATGGAAGCGTTGGGTACATCGACCCCGACCTCAATTACGGTGGTGGCAATGAGTAGCTGTAATTCATTATTCTTAAATTGCTGCATCACCGCCTGTTTTTCATCGGCTTTCATTTTGCCATGTACCAGACCGATATTCAGCGCAGGAAAGCGTTCCCGAATTTCGGCAAAAGTGGCTTCCGCGGCCTGGGCATCTAAAGTTTCGGATTGCTCCACCAAGGTACAGACCCAATAGGCCTGTTTGCCTTCAGCGCAATTCGTCGCAATACGTTGCAGAACTTGTTCACGCCGATCCAGTGGAATGGTCACCGTTTGAATCGGGGTACGACCCGGTGGCAGCTCGTCAATCACCGAGGTATCCAGATCACCATAAGCCGACATGGCCAAGGTGCGGGGAATCGGGGTTGCGGTCATCACCAGCTGATGCGGGGACATGCCATCCAGACCTTTATTTCTGAGTGCAAGACGTTGATCGACTCCAAAGCGGTGTTGCTCATCAATAATCACCAGACCGAGTTTGGCAAACTCGACATTCTCCTGAAACAGGGCGTGGGTGCCAATCACCAGATGGGCGCTCCCGTCCCGAATCAGCTGTTCCGCTGCGGCGCGGGCTTTGCCTTTTTGCTTGCCGGACAGCCAAGCGATATTAAGACCTAGTGGCTCAAACCAGCGTTTAAAGTTGAGATAATGCTGCTCGGCCAGAATTTCGGTAGGGGCCATCAACGCCACTTGCCAGCTTTCTTCCAGGGCATGACAGGCTGCGACACCGGCCACCAATGTTTTGCCGGCACCGACATCGCCTTGTACCAGACGTAACATCGGTTTATTGGCTTTTAAATCTTGTGCGATTTCTTTGGATACACGTTTTTGCGCACCGGTCATTTCAAAAGCCAGACTGGCCAGAAGCTGTTTGGCATAGGTTTTACTCGGTGCAAATGAAGGGGCTTCAACCTGCTGAATAAAGGCACGCCGGGTCAATAAACTGATCTGATGCGCCACCAGTTCTTCAAAGATCAGGCGTTGCTGTGCGGGATGCGAACCTTGTGCCAGTTGCAACATATTGGCATTGACTGGCGGATGATGGATATATTCCAGTGCCTGTTTTAACGCATAACCATTGCTAAATTTTGCTGGCAGCAGTTCAGGCAGATGATCGCTATACTGAGCCAAAGCCTGCTGAATATAATCGCGTATTTTTGGCTGGGTCAGACCTTCAGTGGCAGGATAAATCGCGGTAAGTTGGGTTTGCGGTAGCGGGGTATCTTCAGTAATGACTTGCAGTTCGGGATGATACATTTCCAGACCGCGCGCACCGACCCGGACTTCACCAAAAATTCTTAAACGGTGACCGAGCTTGCAGCGATCGGTGATGCCTTTATAAATATGATAAAAACGCAAAGTGACTTTACCGCAGTCATCATCCAGTAATACAGCCATGGACTTGCGTTTACCCGGCGGGAAATCCACACCTTTGACGATACCTTCGAGCAAATAGCTACGCCCCACGCTCAATTGATTCATGGGAATGATCGTGCTACGGTCTTCATAGTCACGTGGTAGATGAAAAAGCAAATCATCAGTATTGAAGATATTTAATTTTTCAAGTAATGCAGCGGCGGCATTGCCAACGCCTTGTAACTGATGGACTGCAGCCATGTCCCCTCAACCAGATTCGTGATTCGGTGCTCAATGCATATTCTATTTATCGGTTATGGTAAAACATCCCGGCGTGTTGCTAAACAACTATTTGAGCAAGGTCATCAAATTAGCACAATTAGCTCAAGTCCCAAAACAGATTCCTTTGCAACTCATCTGATTCAAGATGTGCATAAACTGAATTTAACGACAGTCACACCGATTGATTGGGTCTATGTATTGCTTAGTCCAAAACAAAGTACGGTTGAAGGCTATCAGTACACCTATCTGGATTCAGTTCAGCCGATTGTGACTGCCTTGAAACAGCATCCAGTGCAGCGGATTGTGGTGGTGTCATCGACACGGGTCTATGGGCAAAATGCTGGAGAAAATATCAATGATGAAACGCCTCTACAGCCCAATGATGCACAAGGAGAAATCCTGTATCAGATGGAGCAGGCCTATTTAGCGGCTTATCCTGAGCAATGTACAATTATTCGCCCAAGTGGAATTTATGGAACATCGGTAGAGCGCTTACAAAAAATGGCAGTATCTATGACCAGCTATCCAAATCTGCACTGGTCAAACCGGATTCATATCGAAGATTTATCACGTTTCTTGTCACAGATGATTCACGTGGAACATCCTGAGTCTTCTTATATTGTGAGCAATAACCAGCCACAGCTTTTACATGAAGTCTTGCAATGGTTTCAGCAGCAGATGGGGCTGCCTTTACTCGAAGTTGAGAACAAGCAGGTCACCGGTAAAAAGCTCTATGCCACTCGGATGCAAAAAACAGGATTTGAATTAAAGCATACAGATTGTTTTGAGGATTATTTGGAACTAATGAGGAAAAGTAATCCCTCCTAACCTCCCTTTAAAAAGGGAGGATTAAATTCCCGTTCCTTGTAGGAGAGAGCTGGGGAGAAGGGGAAGGATTTTAAATTCCCCCTCATCCCCTTATGAAGCATTGCTTCCCATCTCTTGAAAGAGAGAGAATAAAAGCTTTACTTCTTTTTGCGCTTGGCGCGTTTCTTGGCTTGTTCAGCCGCAACTGCATCAAGTGCTTCTTTGAGTTCTTCATCGGTAAAGGCGGTGATGTGATGCAGCATCTGTAATTTCACTTCATCCAGTACCAGATCTGCATATTGCGCCACGTTGGTCAGCTGCTCATCAAAAACAATGGCATTGTCTTCATTGGTACACAGATAACCTTTTTGGGTTAAGACTTTAATAAAGCTCTGGAACAGGGCTTTGTCGAAGAATTCTGGCGAATTGAATTCGTATAGAACTGATAAACGCTGACCAACCAGATAGCTCAATTCTTCAACCTGACGGGTCGAAATGTTGCCTGAACCACGTTGGGTAATCAGTGCCAAAGTCATGTAATAACGTTCCAGACTTTGAGTCACTGGTGCAGCCAGAACTTCGAGCTGATGATGGACTTCAGTATTGGGTGCCGGAGCAAGCAGATTTTCACCATCTTGCGTGATCAGTTTGGCAGAAATCAAGTTATCAATATGCGCATTGACTTGATCCTGAATCTCATCTTCACGCCATTTTAAAAACAGCTCTGCTTTTAGGAATGGGTACAGGGTGCTGCTGATGTTGACGACATCATCACGGCGAATCGTTCCATTGTGTTCAGCCAGTGCTGCAATCAATGACGGAAGCACAAAGGAATGCACGATATTGTTACGGAAATAAGTCAGCAAAACTGCCTGATTATCTTCAATGGCAATGATATCGCCCAGCACATGTTTTACCCGCTTGATCAGTTTCAGCTTCATTGCATAGGCAATAATTTCTTTGCCTGAAAGCGGTGTAACTTCCATCCGTTCATCATAAGGTAATGCCGCCAGCAGGGTACGATAAGTATCCAGCTGCTTGATACAGATTTCTTCATCCAGCGTATGTTTCGGTGTCGCCAACAGGATCAACGATAATAGCGATACCGGATTGATCACCACTGCACGGTTGATATTTTCCAGAATCGCTTGCGCAGAGCTGTTTACTGCATCAGAAACTGCTTGTGGAATTGGATCATCGTTCTTTTCAATTTTAATATTTTCTGCGCCATGCTGTTTCAGGATGTCATCCAGAAATACCGGCTCACCAAAATTCAGATGCACTTTACCGAAAATGCGTTCAATTTTGCGCAGGGTTTTGACAATACCAAAAATAGATTCGGCTTCTTTCGGCTTGCCGCTCATCTCACCGACATAAGTGCCGCCTTCCATCAGGCGTTCATAACCGATATAGGTCGGTACAAAGACAATTGGTTTGGCTTTGCCGCGTAAATGACCATGCACGGTCATCGCCAGCATCCCAGTTTTAGGTGGTAGCAAACGACCAGTACGTGAACGACCACCTTCGATAAAGTATTCCAGTGGGGTATTGCGTGATAGAACGCTATATAAATATTCTTTAAAGACTGTGGTATAGAGCGCATTGCCACGGAAAGTACGGCGGATAAAGAAGGCACCGCCACCACGTAAAATCTGACCCACAAAAGGCATGTTCAGGTTATCGCCCGCAGCGATATACGGCACCATCAAGCCACGACGATAGATCACATAAGACAATAACAAATAGTCGATGTGACTGCGGTGACATGGGGTATAGACAATCTCATAATCTTTGGCCAGTTCACGCACGGTACTGAAATTATGTACTTCTACGCCGTCATAGAGTTGCGTCCATAAGCGGGTCAGAGCTTTATCGGCAAAACGTACAGTCGAATGAGAATAATCGGAAACGATTTCGTTCAGATAACCAATGGCACGACGTTCAGATTCCAGCATCGAGATTTTACTGCGAATACTGTCATTGCGAATCGCAGCCTGTACATCTGGCGATTTGATTAAACCGTGCATGACATTACGGCGATCGGACAGATCCGGCCCGAGAATCACTTCGCGCTGCCCATCCAGATAATCATTTAAAGTGCTAACAATATAAGTCGCTGGTGCTGAATTTGGATGCGTTTTTTTGGCATGCTCAATCATGGCACGTAAAGACTGGGGTTCGTGAAACTCTAAATAAGACTGACGGCCATGCAGACCGATATTGACCAGTTGCTTGACCCGGCTTGGCGTAGACCAGGTATCGGTAAATAGCAGTTTGAACCAGGAATCTTCTTTTTCAGGTTCACGTCCCCAAAGCACCGTGACTGGTACCAATTCCACATCTAGTTCAGGATGTTGTTCCAGGATTTCAATCAGGCGTAACAGGCGCGGCGGAAACGCATGCGGCGGTGAGCTGAGCAGGTTATTTTCATCATGATGCTGTAAAAACAGCAGCGAAGCTTTTTCCTTACTATTGCCCAGTTGCATTGGATCGAGCGCAGCTGGCAACTTTAAACGGCGGGTTTCTGCATCGACGACCAGCGCATTACTACGCGAATGGTTCTGTAAAACGTAGCAGACCAGCTTTCGCGATTCTGTTGCAGTCTGATCAGGTTCAGGTGCTGTCACTTCACTTGGTACTTCCCCAAGAACATGAGGGGTAACCACAAGATCAAGTAGCTTACTTGAAAGCTTGCGATACATTTGACCAAAGCCATTCTTGGACATAGCTGCTCCTAATTTTACTGACCAAAACCACAGGACTTCTGAGGGGATTTATTTTTGCGGGTTTCCAAAGCGAAACCATATATCTTTTTTTAACAACTTCAACAGAAGTGCTCTAATTTTAGCGTGAAAGCAGATGCTTTTCCTAGTCACTTATGACATCAGTATGACAGAACAGTCATGCAATCTTTAGAGTTTCGGTCTGATTTTGTGGCAGAATATTCCAGATTAATTATTTAGATCTGTTTTTCCATTTTTGGGATATCTCCAATATTACGTAGGTTGCTTATGAATGCCTTAACACAGGAACTGGTCGAGCTGCTCAGCTTGGAAAAGTTAGAAGAAAACATTTTTCGGGGAATCAGCCGTAATCTGGTGGGCAAGCGCGTGTTTGGTGGGCAGGTTTTAGGGCAGGCACTCCGCGCTGCGTCTTATACCACAGACCGTCCGGCACACTCGTTACATGCCTATTTTCTGTTTGGTGGAGATGTCAATGCACCGATTATTTATGAAGTGGATCGTATCCGTGACGGCAAGAGCTTTGTCAGCCGTCAAGTACGTGCAATTCAGCATGGTCGCACTATTTTTATGTGTATGGTGTCTTTTGCGCATCAGGAAGAAGGTCTCAATTACCAGATTTCAGAGCCGGAATATCCGCCAGCAGAAAGCCTGAAAAATGAAGCAGAACTGATCAAACAAATGATTGAGTTTATTCCGGAAAATGTCCGTGCGTCCTTCACCCGTGATCGTCATGTCGAGATTCGCCCGATCAATCCGCAAAATCCGTTTCAGCCGCAACCGGAAGCGCCGTCTTATGCGCACTATATCCGCACGCATGACCGAATTGCTGCAGAAGTGGATCAGATTTCTTTGCATCAGGCCATTGCCGCTTTCTATTCAGACTTTACCTTGATGACCACGGCACTGCGTCCACATGGTCTGAGCTATATTTCGCCAAGCCTGCAATGTGCCAGTATTGACCATGCCATGTACTTCCATAAGCCATTTCGTGCCGATGAATGGATGCTATATGACATGGATGCCACCCAGAGTGCCAGTTCGCGTGGTCTGAATTTTGGACGGATGTGGCAGAATGGCGAACTGGTCTGTAGTACCACGCAGGAAGGGCTGATCCGCTTACGTGAAATCGAAACCCAATAATTTTTATATTTTTGCTCAAAAAGCCGAATCCCAGATTCGGTTTTTTTGTTTTTAATCCGCAGAACAATCATTATTTGAGATCTTGTTCTAGGCACGCGTTTATAAAATATTACTCGATTCTGTAGAATCGGCATGGCATAGTGCCGCTTAAGATCTATATTAAAATGCATGAAAAGATGAGCTTAAATACGCAAATTTTAATTGCCGCCGTATTGGGGGTGCTGTTTGGATTTTTACTCACAATATTTCCGCAGACCTCATTTTTTGATGTCAGTTTATACGGCATTGGTATCGTCAGCAGTGTTTTTATCGGCTTATTAAAAATGCTGTTGGTTCCGCTAATTTTTACGTCGATTGTGGTCGGGGTATCTAATCTACAGGCAGGCGGACAACTGAATCGCACCTGGAAAATCACCCTGATGTGCTGTGTGACCACAACGACTTTGGCACTCATTTTAGGTCTGGCCTGTGCACATCTGTTTGATGTCGGCAAGGGTGTCGATGTACTGATGTTCCAGGATGCCATGGCGCAGCATCAGACTCCGGACACCTTAACGCCATCTTCTTTCTTTACCAATTTTATCCAAAATACCCTGATCAATCCGTTTAAGGCATTTTCAGATGGCAATGTCCTGGCGGTGGTGGTCTTTGCCTTGTTTGTCGGTGTGGCACTGGTCGCAGGCGGAGATAAATTCCGTACCGTGCGCAAGTTGAGTCACCAGTTTTTTGAAATCATGATGTTGATGATTGGCTGGGTGATGAAACTGGCACCTTTCGGTATTTTTGCTTTATTGGCCAAGCTGATCGCGACTGAGGATATTTCGGTACTCAGTCGTCTGGCTGAATTTGCGGCCGTGGTCACTGGAACCACCATTTTCCATGGCATCGTGGTATTGCCTTTATTGCTGTGGATTTTTGGCAAGATGGATCCGATCACGTTCTTTAAAGGCACACGCGCTGCTTTAATTACCGCATTTGCCACCAGTTCCAGTTCGGCCACCATGCCACTGTCAATGAAATGTGCGCAGGAAAATCTGGGCGTACGTCCGCATACGGCAGGTTTTGTGATTCCACTGGGAACACAGCTGAATATGGATGGTACAGCACTCTATGAAGCAGCAGCAGCCTTGTTTATTGCCAATTTAATGGGACTGGATCTGAGTTTAGGGCAACAGCTGGTGGTCTGTGCCACGGCAATGATTGCATCCTTAGGCGCACCTGGGATTCCAAGCGCTGGCATGGTCACCATGATTATGGTGTTGCAATCTGTGGGATTGCCTGCCGAGGCGATTGCGATTTTATTGCCGATCGACCGTTTACTGGATACGGTACGTACCGTGGTGAATGTGCAGGGCGATATGATGATCAGTGTGGTGGTAGACCGGCATACCCGTGAACCTGAAGCGCCGGCTTAATCTTTATCTAAGTCCGGATTCCAGACAATTTCCCAGAGATGACCATTGGGATCCTGAAAATAACCAGCATATCCGCCATAAAAGGTGGTGTGTGCAGCTTTGATAATTTTAGCGCCCGCACGTTCAGCCAGCGCCATGATCTGGTCAACCTCTAAGGGGCTAAATACATGATGCCCCAGTGCCATTTGCGTGGGGCAGATCGGACTCAAGGCAAGACCGGTATCTTGCTGCAGGCTATGCTGTGGCCATAAGGCAAGCTGAAGGCCGGATTGCAGTTGAATAAAAGCCACCGCTCCATACTCAAATTCCTGACCAATAATTCCATCACTGCTAAAACCTAAACCTTCACAATAAAATTGCAATGATTGCTCTAGATCCTGTACCGCCAGAGTGATGACAGAGATAGAGGGTTTCATAATGTTTTCCTGATCTACAGTTGAACAAGATTTATTCTAATATGAATCGAGATTCGGCCATTCAGCAGAAATATAGCGTTCATGTAAATACAGTGAAGCATCTCAACAAACTGCTGCTGTTATCAGTAGCACTGTATGATCTAGCGAAAATTAGCCTGTAAAAAACCTCCGTTATGCGGCATAACGGAGGTTTCTCATTTAAATCAATTAATCAAATATTTTGTTATTTGATTATTCAGCTGAGCGTTTATTCTGGTTCAGCTCATCTGCTGCTTTAAGTTCTGACTGATCCTGCTCAAGTAATTCAAGCGGTTCTTCAGCTTCATTTAAGTCATGCGGTGAAACCTCACCAATAGCAGTTGCATCAGACCCAGAGTCGAGTTCAACTGGTTCATCGAATTGATTTAGATCATGAGCCGATACTTCCGGAATACTGTCCAAATCAAATTGAGTTGATTGATCTAAAGTGAAATTCAGACGGCCGCCCATGACGCTGGCCAGTTCTTCAAGTCCCTCTTTGTTCATAGAGGAGAACAATTGAATCGAGAAGTCCAGTTTCATTTTTTTTAATGCGGCTTTGACTTCCTGAAGCGCTTTAGAGGCAGGGCCACGATTCAGCTTATCTGATTTGGTCAAAAGAACATGCACAAACAAATGACGTGAATAAGCCCATTCCAGCATCATCACATCAAAGTGTTGTAGCGGATGACGAATATCCATCAACAGCACCAAGCCCTGTAAGCTTTTGCGATGAATCAGATAATTTTCCAGTTCTTTTTGCCAAACAATTTTCATCGCCTCTGGTACGGCAGCATAGCCATAGCCTGGTAAATCGACCAGACGCTGATCTGGATTACCCAAGCTAAAAAAGTTAATCATCTGGGTGCGGCCGGGTCTTTTTGATGCACGTGCCAACTGTTTCTGGTTGGTCAGGGCATTAATCGCACTGGATTTACCGGCATTGGAGCGACCGGCAAAAGCAATTTCATAGCCTGTATCTTCTACACAAAGACTGAGTTTTGGTGCACTCATTAAAAATTCGGCTTTGCGTAGCCAGTTGAGTGAGCGCACAGAATATTCAGTAATAGCAGAATCAACTTTTTTCTCGTAGCTGATCTTTTGCTTGGGTGCATGGGCTGTCTTACTGTTTTTGGATTTTCCTCTGCTGTGGTGCATAACTCAACTTCAATAAATGATCTACAAAGAAACATTATAAAGGAAGTCGCACAGGCAAGCGAACTTTGCTTTGCAATGCTATTGCAACTTAATCCATCAGGTTAATTAAACCGATTGGAGAAACAGTACTAAAATGAGATTGGTTAGATGGGGTGAGCACATCGGCCAGCGTATATTGGTTCAGGCTTTGGTAAAACTGTTCCAGCGCATGGTCGAGAATACCTTTTAAACCACAATTGCTACGCAGTACGCAGGGTGGGGTATTACATTCGACAATCACATGATTTTCACCCTGCAAGCTAAGCACGATCTCACCGAGTTTTAGATTTAGTGTAGTAGGATTTAAGCGGATGCCGCCGCCTTTACCGCGTGTGGCAATAATCCAGTCTTGTTTCGACATGAAATGCACAATCTTCATTAAATGATTTTGTGACACATACAAATCTCGCGCAATTTCCGCAATCGTATACGGCGTATCTCGCGGCTGGGAGATGTACATTAAAATACGCAAAGCATAGTCGGTAAATTTGTTTAATTGCATGATCGCACTAATATCTTTAAGAATTAAATAGATAAGGGCTAGTCTAGCATAACCAGACTAGCCCCACCTATTCAGCTTGAAGCGAGGGCTTAGTGGTGAACCCCACCTGTACCAAATGCTTCACTATGAATATTTTCAGCAGGAATACCGCGGGCAACGAGTGCTTTTTGCTGTTCTGCCATAAATGGCATTGGGCCGCAAAGGTAGTAATCGGCATTGACTGGTAACAGCGCTGCATCAACTGTACTCAGATCCAGACGACCTGCTACATCATAATCCTCACCCAGTTTGTCAGCTTGATGTGGAAATTCATAAGCAGTAAGGGTGCTTAAGCGCGGATATTTTGCTTTCAGGTCATGAATATGCTGGTGCATCGCATGAACCTGTTTGCTACGGCAAGCATGGATAAAGGTCACAGGTTGTGGCATATCCAGAGTCACCAGCTGGTTCAGCATCGCGATCATTGGCGTCAGGCCAACACCACCACTGATAAACACATTACGTTTAGCTGGATCGATCAGGTAGAAGTTACCTGTTGGTGCAGATACTTCAATTTCTGAACCTTCCGGCAAACCATGTAGAGTGTTAGACACCCAACCTGCAACTTGATCTGCGCCATTGCCCGGTTCACGTTTAACTGAAATACGCAAATAGTCTGCTTGAGGGCTGGTTGAAAGCGTATATTGACGCGGCTGTTTTAAGCCGAGTTCTTCTACGAATACACGAACTGAAATATATTGACCCGCTTCATATTTCGGTAAATCGCCACCATCTACCGGTTGTAGATAGATTGAAGTAATCTCGTCACTTTCTACTACTTTTCGGGCAATTTTGAAATTGCGCCAGCCTAACCAGCTACCTTTGGTTTGCTGATGCTGCTCATAGATCGTTTTTTCAGTGCTGATGAACAAGTCAGCCAATTGACCATAAGCTGTAGCCCAAGCATCAATTAATGGATCTTCCATCGGGATGCTTAATACTTCACTAATAGAATGCAGCAGGTTTTCACCCACAATATTATAGTCTGGCGCTTGAATGTTTAAGCTCACGTGTTTATGCGCGATCAGCTCAACCACAGGTAAAAGTACAGATGGGTCTTCAATATTTTCGGCATAGGCCAATACAGCGCCGGCAAGAGCTTGCGCCTGTGCACCACTGCGTTGGTGACCCATATTAAACGTTTCTTTAAGGGCAGGGTTGTTGCCTAACATGCGGTTATAAAAATAGCCCGTGAGTGCCACACCATTTTCGCGGAGTACAGGCACTGTTGCTTTTACAAGGTCAATTTGCTGCGGAGTCATATTTGATCTCTCATGGCTGTTTATTTATAAGATGTATTTAAAATACATCTTAAAGCATGCCTTGTAAATACATCTTTTAATAAAACCATAAAAAAATTATGGGATATCTGAATATCCCATAATTTTAAAAATCTTGATAGGAATAAATCGTGCTATTTTCACTGAAAAAGCAGTCATGAAACTCGCGGACAATTCTCCCCGGTATCATCTCCGAGCCTGCGTGCGCAGTTTGATAAATCGATCAGTATCTTTTATGAACTCTTCAGGTTGCCTAAGTCGCGTGTTCTAATTCCTTTGGTTGCTCACCGGTTAGAGGTCACTGTTCCTTGGCTTGCTGTTTTGCAAATTCTGCTTGTTTGGCATTTTTTTTGAGGTTCAGCCACTTGGGTTTTTGCAGCATTTCAAAAGCACTATTCCGATCGACACTCTGTTCATAAATAAGAGTGACTGTTTTTTTAGTTTCAGTTAAACCGACAAGCAGACCATGCCGACTGGCAAGCTGTGAACGTAAGACAATGTCTTGCATGGTATTTGTGGTTTTTTAGCAATACCAAGTGGTGCTCACATAACTTTTCCTATTGTTTATCATTTATTTTTAGGCTTTTTCATGTGTTCTAGGGCGTACTGGATATCTTGAATCAAATCTTGCGGATGTTCCAGGCCGATACAGAAACGAACCAGAAAGCCATCTTTTAAATGTGAATGTTTCAGTACACGCATGTCTTTTAAGTTATAGAGCATGACCAGGCTGACAGGGCCACCCCAGCTAAATCCAAGTTTAAATAAGGTTAAAGCATCGCAGAAATGACGAATATCTTTGAAACTAAACTTGGCATCAAAAATAACACTCACAAGTCCTGCACTATGACTCTCGGAGCAAATATCTTTCCAGTATTGATGTCCAGCGCAATCTGGATCGGCTGGATGTAAAACTTGAACAAGCTCAGTTTGCTGTTTGAGCCACTTCATTAAAGTCAGTGCGCTTTCGGACTGATGCTGATAACGCAGTTGCATCGAAGCCAGACTGCGTTGTACCTGCGCCACATCATCACCAGAAACACTAATGCCCTGAATGGCATGGGTACGGAACAGTTTGTGATGCAGGGTTTTATCTCGTGTAACAACTGAGCCCATCAAGATGTCGCCACCACCGCTTGGATATTTGGTCAGTGCATGAACCGTGATATCGACACTTAAATGCTCTTCGCCAAAATCAAAAGCATTAAAAGCCAGACCTGCGCCCCACGTATTATCCAGCGCCGTCAAAATATGATGTGCCTGGGCTTTTTTGATTAAACCGACCAGATCTGGAAATTCCAGTGTGACTGAACCGGCCGCTTCCAGCCAAAGCAGTTTTGCTTTTTTACTTGGTGTAAAGGTTTCGACCTCAAGCGGGTTATACACTTTGACCGCAATGCCATAACGCGTTTCCAGATTGCGCAGATGTTCCATGTTTGGGCCATAGATGTTATCGGCAACCCAGACTTCATCACCTTGGCTCAAGAAACAAGAATTCACCAGGTTAATGGCGGATAAACCGCTCGGCGCAAGTAGGCAGTATTCACCCCCTTCAATTTGCGCGATGTTATCGCCTAAGGTGAATGTCGTGGGTGTGCCGTGGGTGCCGTAGCTATAGTCATAAGCATCGGTCCAGTGGCGATTAAATAGCGCATCAGTATTCTCAAAAATAATGGTCGATGCACGAAACAGGGGAGGTTGAACCGTAGAAATGGACTGAGGGGCTTTTCGTGGTGCATGAATCAGGGTGGTTTGAGCGTTTTTTTTCACGTGAATGCCCTTAAATGTAATCAAATATTACCTTAGCTTAAGAGAATCTGTGACTCACTGCCAGTTCGGTTGTGAATTGTTAAAAAAATTGGTCCTTGAAAAAAGTTGGCTTCATTTTTGCAAAACCTAAAACTATCTAGCTAAAAAATAGGTTGAGGAGCATGAAGTCGCATTTAAAAGTGCATTATTTTCAGCATATTGCTGGCGAAGGTTATGGTAGTTGTCATGAGTTTTTAAAGCAGTATCAGGCGTACATTAGTGCGACTGAGTTTTTTGCTTTACCGTTGGATCGTCCTTTAGAGATTGAGGCTTTGCCAAGGGTTGAGGACGTCGATTTACTGATCATCATGGGCGGAACCATGAGTGTCAATGATGAGGCGAATTTCCCTTGGTTAAAGATAGAGAAACGCTGGTTGCGTCGTTATCTGTCACATGGCAAACCGGCAATCGGTTTATGCCTGGGTGGACAATTGATTGCCAATGCATTGGGGGCGGGCGTCAGTCGTAATCCTGAGCAGGAATTGGGCTGGGCCACGGTACACAAGGTAGCCAGTCTACCGCAAGAATGTTTTAGCTTGCCCGAACAGTTCAATATTCTGCAATGGCATAGTGAAAGCTTTGAAATACCCAAAGGGGCAGTGCATCTGGCAGAAAACCAAGCCTGTCGTAATCAGATGTACCAGTTGGGCAAAAATGTACTCGGTTTTCAGTTTCATCCAGAGAGTACTCCAGAAACCCTGTCTTTATTTTTGGAAGATGAGGAGCAGCTTGCACAATTTTCAGGAAAATATGTTCAGGATCTCTCTGAATTAAAAAAGACCCATAAAAATAAGTTTGTTGAAGGAAATCAGATATTAAATCGAGCTATAGAATATGTCTTGGCGAAAACTGCCCCGCATTCAGAAAATAAACTCTTGTTTTAGGGGGTAAATTGAAAACTTGGATAAAACCATAAAAGGGATTTGCTTATGCATTAAACAATGGCTATAATAAGCGACCCTTCGATAGGAAGGGGGTTAACTGCGAATAAAGTAGTTAACTATCGTTACAGTCGTGGCATCGATCACGACCTTAGTGATATTTCACTGCTCTTGACACTTACCCGTATTAAAGTGGGGTGAGATGCGTCAGGAGTGATTCTTTATATATTTGGCTTGGAGTTTACTGGTATGTCTAACCAGAGAATTCGTATCCGTCTTAAGTCTTTTGATCATCGCCTGATTGATCAATCTGCTCAAGAAATCGTAGAAACCGCAAAACGTACTGGAGCACAAGTGTGTGGTCCAATTCCAATGCCAACACGCATTGAACGTTTTAACGTTTTAACATCACCACACGTAAACAAAGACGCGCGTGACCAGTACGAAATCCGTACTTACAAGCGTTTGATCGACATCGTTCAACCTACAGACAAAACTGTAGATGCATTGATGAAGTTAGATCTTGCAGCTGGTGTTGATGTTCAGATCGCATTGGGTTAAGGCTTTCGGGTTAATTAACACTCTAAGTTAATTAGGCCGCTTTTTTAGAGGTTTATGCACATGGCTATTGGTTTAGTCGGTCGCAAGTGCGGTATGACACGTATCTTTACAGATGCTGGTGTTTCTGTGCCTGTTACAGTGATTGAGGTTGATCCTAACCGCATCACTCAAATCAAAACGCTTGAAACTGATGGTTATCAAGCGATTCAAATCACTACTGGTGAACGTCGCGAATCTCGCGTAACTAACGCTCAGAAAGGCCACTTTGCGAAAGCAGGTGTTGCAGCTGGTCGTCTAGTTCAAGAATTCCGCGCTACAGAAGCTGATCTTGAAGGTCGTGAAGTTGGTGGTACGCTTACCGTTGAATTGTTCCAGGTTGGTCAAGTTGTTGACGTAACTGGTCAATCTAAAGGTAAAGGTTTCCAAGGTGGTGTTAAGCGTTGGAATTTCCGTACGCAAGATGCAACTCACGGTAACTCGCTTTCTCACCGTGTTTTAGGTTCTACTGGTCAAAACCAGACTCCTGGTCGCGTATTCAAAGGCAAAAAAATGGCTGGCCATTTAGGTGCTGAACGCGTAACTACACAGGGTCTTGAGATCGTTGCTATCGACACAGAACGTTCAGTTCTTGTTGTTAAAGGCGCGGTTCCTGGTGCTACTGGTGGCGACGTAATCGTTCGTCCTACGATCAAGGCCTGAGGGGAAATAACGTGAATTTAAATACTGTTTCCGGCTCTGCTGTTGAATTATCAGAAGTTGCGTTCGGTCGTGAATTTAATGAAGCTCTTGTTCACCAAGTGGTTACAGCTTATTTAGCTGGTGGCCGTCAAGGTTCAAAAGCTCAGAAATCACGTGCAGACGTTTCTGGCGGTGGCCGCAAGCCATTCCGTCAAAAAGGTACTGGCCGTGCTCGTGCTGGTTCTATTCGTAGCCCAATCTGGGTTGGCGGTGGTAAAACTTTTGCTGCTCGTCCACAAGACTGGTCTCAAAAAGTAAACCGTAAAATGTACCGCGGTGCTATGCAATGCATCATGGCTGAACTTGTTCGTCAAGATCGCCTAATTTTAGTTGATGAGTTTGCTGTTGCAGCTCCAAAAACTAAAGAATTGCTTGCAAAGCTTAACGACTTGAATGCAACTCGTGCATTGATCGTTACCGATGCTGTTGATGAGAACTTGTATCTTGCTGCACGCAATATTCCACACGTAGATGTGGTTGATGCTGCTGCAATCGATCCGGTTAGCTTGATTGCGTTCGACAAAGTTGTTATGTCTGTAGCTGCTGCTAAGAAAATTGAGGTAGAACTCGGATGAACAACGAACGTATCTATCAAGTCCTGCAAGGACCTGTATTCTCAGAAAAAGCACAAGTTTTAGGTGAAACTGCTGGTGTTCAAGTGTTTAAAGTTGCTATCAACGCAAACAAGCTTGAAATCAAAAAAGCAGTGGAACAACTCTTTGGTGTAGAAGTTGTTAAAGTTAACACGACTATCACTAAAGGTAAGTCTAAACGCTTTGGTAAAACATTAGGACGTCGTTCTGATGTTAAAAAAGCATACGTCACCCTGAAAGCTGGCCAAGATGTTGAAATGGCTGACTTGGGCGATACCGCTGAAAGCACAGCGGAATAAGGACGAGAATTATGCCTATTCAAAAATGTAAGCCAACGTCTCCAGGACGTCGCTTTGTAGAGAAAGTGGTTTATGATCACCTTCACAAAGGCGCACCGTACTCTCCGTTGGTTGAAGCTAAAAAACGTACTGGCGGCCGTAACAATAACGGTCACATCACGACTCGTCACGTTGGTGGCGGTCATAAGCAGCACTACCGTCTAGTTGACTTTAAACGTAACAAAGATGGTATTCCTGCAACTGTAGAGCGTATCGAATACGATCCTAACCGTACTGCACACATTGCACTTGTATTGTATGCTGATGGTGAACGTCGTTATATCATCGCTCCTAAAGGCCTTCGCGCTGGCGATAAAGTACAGTCTGGTAACGATGCTCCAATTCGTCCAGGTAACTGCTTGCCGCTTCGCAACATGCCAATCGGTTCTACTCTTCACAACATCGAACTTAAAATCGGTAAAGGCGCGCAGATTGCTCGTTCAGCTGGTACTTCAGTTCAGCTGTTGGGTCGTGACGGTTCTTACGCTATCGTTCGTCTACGTTCAGGCGAGATGCGTAAAATTCACGTTGAATGTCGCGCTGTGTTAGGTGAAGTATCTAACTCGGAAAGCAACCTTCGTTCGCTTGGTAAAGCTGGTGCATCGCGCTGGCGTGGTGTTCGTCCTACCGTTCGTGGTATGGCAATGAACCCGGTTGACCATCCGCACGGTGGTGGTGAAGGGCGTAACAAAGGTATTCAACCTGTAAGCCCATGGGGTCAAAAAGCTAAAGGGTACAAGACACGTACCAATAAGCGTACGACTAAGATGATCATTCGCGACCGTCGCGTTAAGTAACAAGTAAAGGAATCTGACAATGCCTCGTTCTCTGAAAAAAGGCCCATTCGTCGATGCGCACTTGTTCGCTAAGGTTGAAGCGGCTATCGCGGCTAATAACCGTAAGCCGATCAAAACTTGGTCGCGTCGTTCGATGATCCTACCGGATTTTGTTGGTTTAACAATTTCTGTACACAATGGCCGTAACCACGTTCCTGTGATCGTTTCTGAACACATGGTTGGTCACAAGCTTGGTGAATTTGCACCAACTCGTACCTATCGCGGTCACGGTGTTGACAAGAAATCTAAACGTTAATGGGTGCTATGATGGAAGTAACTGCTAAATTACGCGGTGCCGCTATCTCGGCACAAAAAGCTCGTTTGGTTGCAGATCTTATCCGCGGCAAATCTGTTGCGCACGCGCTTAACATCCTTAACTTCAGCAACAAAAAAGCTGCAGTTCTAGTTAAGAAAGCGTTGGAATCTGCAATTGCAAACGCTGAACACAATAACAGTTTAGATGTAGACGACCTTAAAGTTTCTACGATCTACGTTGATGAAGGCATGAGCCTGAAACGTATTATGCCACGTGCTAAAGGCCGTGCAGATCGTATTACTAAGCGTACTTGTCACATCACCGTTAAGGTAGGGGTTTGATATGGGTCAGAAGGTTCATCCAATCGGTATCCGCCTAGGTGTTGTGAAACGTCATAACGCTAACTGGTATGCGAATCCGAAACAATACGCTGAATACTTGCTTAAAGATCTTCAAGTTCGTGAGTTTTTAATCAAAAAACTTAAAAACGCGATGATCAGCAACATTCTTATCGAACGTCCTACAGGCGCTGCTAAAGTAACTATTAGCACTGCGCGTCCTGGTATCGTAATCGGTAAAAAAGGCGAAGATATTGAGAAACTACAACGCGAATTAACATCTATCATGGGTGTTCCTGCGCAAGTAAGTATCAATGAAATTGATCGTCCAGACTTAGACGCGCGTCTAGTTGCTGAAGCAATCGCTTCTCAATTGGAAAAACGTGTAATGTTCCGTCGTGCTATGAAGCGTGCGGTACAAAATACAATGCGTGCTGGTGCTAAAGGTATCAAAGTAGAAGTTTCAGGCCGTTTAGGTGGTGCTGAGATTGCTCGTACTGAGTGGTATCGTGAAGGTCGTGTACCTCTACATACGCTTCGTGCAGATATCGACTATGCGACTATGCGTGCTGAGACTACTTACGGTACGATTGGTGTTAAAGTTTGGATCTTCCGTGGTGAGATCTTGGGCGGCATGAAACAAGTCATGAACCCAGCTCCAGCAGAAGAACGTCCAGCTAAACGCGGTCGTGGTCGTGGTGAAGGTCAAGAGCGTCGTGGTCGTCGCAATGATCGTTCTGCTGAAAAAGGAGAATAATCCATGTTGCAACCTAAGCGTACTAAATTCCGTAAAGTGCAGAAAGGCCGTAACACTGGTCTAGCACACCGCGGTAGCACAGTATCTTTCGGTACTATTGCACTTAAATCAGTTGAACGTGGTCAAATGACTGCGCGTCAAATTGAAGCAGCGCGTCGTACAATTAGCCGTCGTATTAAGCGTGGTGGTAAGATCTTTATCCGTGTATTCCCGGACAAACCGATTACTTCTAAGCCGCTTGAAGTGCGTATGGGTAAAGGTAAAGGTTCTGTGGAATATTGGGTTTGCCAAATCAAACCAGGTAAAGTCTTGTACGAAATTGATGGTGTTAACGAAGAATTGGCTCGCGAAGCGTTTACGCTTGCAGCAGCTAAGCTTCCGTTTAAAACCGCTATCGTGACTCGGACGGTAATGTAATGAAAACTAAAGATCTACGTGAAAAGTCGGTAGAAGAGTTGACAGCTTTGCTTGATGAGCAACAGCTTAACCAATTCCGTCTTCGTATGGCGAAAGCAACTGGTCAATTGGGTAAATCGCATGAAGTTGCACTTACTCGTCAGACGATTGCTCGTATTAAGACCCTCCTTACCGAAAAACAGGGGAACGGACAATGAGTGATAAAACAGTCCGCACGTTAACTGGCAAAGTTGTAAGCGACAAGATGGATAAATCTATCGTTGTTCTTATTGAACGCCAAGTTCAACACCCGTTGTATGGCAAATTAATCCGCCGTTCAACAAAATTACATGCTCATGATGAGAACAACACAGCGAAAGCTGGTGATGTTGTAACCATTAAAGAAAGCCGCCCAATTTCTAAAACTAAGTCTTGGACTCTAGTTGAAGTTGTTGAAGCAGCTGCTGAGTAATTAACGTTCTTGTTGCATCATCGGTCAATTTCGAGTACTCTTTGAGCCTTTCGAAATTTCGACCGGTGTTGCTCGGTTTTGGAGTAGGGCAATGATTCAGACCGAAACTATGCTCGACGTAGCAGACAACAGTGGTGCACGCCGCGTACAATGTATTAAAGTACTTGGTGGCTCGCATCGTCGTTATGCTTCTGTTGGCGACATTATTAAAGTTACTGTAAAAGAAGCAATTCCACGCGCACGTGTTAAAAAAGGTGACGTGATGAATGCAGTTGTGGTTCGTACAAAATTCGGTATCCGTCGTGCAGACGGTTCAGTGATTCGTTTCGACGATAACGCTGCTGTTATTTTGAACACCAACAAAGCGCCGATTGCAACTCGTATTTTCGGACCAGTGACTCGTGAACTTCGTACTGAACAGTTCATGAAAATTATTTCATTGGCTCCTGAAGTTCTATAAGAGGCGATCATGGCTAAGATTAAAAAAGGCGATCAAGTAATTGTGATCGCAGGTAAAGAAAAAGGCAAACAGGGTACTGTTCTGTCTGTTTCTAATGACCGTGTTAAGGTTGAAGGCCTTAACTTGGTGAAGAAGCACCAAAAGCCGAACCGTGCTACAGGCGCTGAAGGTAGCGTTGTAACTCAGGAAGCTTCGCTTCATATTTCAAACGTGGCAGTTTTTAATGCTACAACCCAAAAGGCTGACCGTGTTGGTTACCAAGTGATTGATGGCGTGAAAACTCGCGTATTCAAATCAAATGGTGAATCAGTGGCGGTAGCGAAGTAATAGGTTGATATAGGCCATGGCCAGACTTAAAACACGTTACAATGACGAACTTAAAGCTCAGTTATTAGAGACTTTAGGCGTTAAAAATGTGATGGAAATTCCTCGCATCACTAAAATCACGATCAACATGGGTGTTGGCGCAGCTGCTGCTGACAAAAAACTCCTTGATGGTGCTCTTTCAGATATGCAAGCTATCGCTGGTCAAAAACCAGTACTTACGTTAGCTCGTAAATCAATCGCTGGTTTTAAAATCCGTGATGGTTGGCCGATCGGTTGTAAAGTTACTTTACGCGGCGAACGTATGTACGAATTCTTAGACCGTTTGATCTCGATTGCGATCCCTCGTATCCGTGACTTCCGTGGTTTCTCTGCGAAATCATTCGACGGTCGTGGTAACTACTCAATGGGTCTTAAGGAACAGATCATGTTCCCTGAAATCGATTTTGACAAGATTGATCGTATTCGTGGTATGGACATTACCATTACTACGACTGCTCGCACCGATGACGAAGGCCGTGCGCTTATGCGTGCATTCGGCTTCCCGTTCAAATAAGAGGTCGATATGGCTAAGAAAGGTATGATTAATCGCGAATTGAAACGCGAAGCTACTGTTGCTAAATACGCTGCAAAACGTGCTGAATTAAAAGCTGTTATTGCAAACGTAAATGCATCAGACGAAGAACGTTTCGAAGCGATGATGAAATTGCAAGCATTACCACGTAATGCATCTCCAGTACGTCTACGTAACCGTTGTGGTTTAACTGGTCGTCCGCATGGCTATTTCCGTAAGTTCGGCTTAAGCCGTAACAAATTACGTGAAACAGTAATGCAAGGTGATGTACCTGGCGTTGTTAAGGCAAGCTGGTAAGGAGCACTATAAATGAGTATGCAAGATACCGTTGCCGACATGCTAACACGTGTTCGTAACGCACAAATGGCGAAGAAACAAACTGTTTCTATGCCTAATTCTAAGTTGAAAGTTGCAATTGCTAACTTACTTCAACAAGAAGGTTACATTTCTAACGTAGAAGTTGCAGAAGCTGAAGGCAAACCAACTTTAACAATTACGTTAAAATATTTTGAAGGCAAGCCAGTGATTGACACTGTGAAACGCGTAAGCCGTCCAGGTCTACGTCAGTATCGCGGTAAAGATGCACTTCCAAGCGTTAAGCAAGGTTTAGGTATTGCAATTGTTTCTACAAGCAAAGGCATCATGACTGATCGCGCTGCACGTGCTGCAGGCGTTGGTGGTGAAGTTATTGCTTTTGTTTCTTAATAGGTGATTCCTCATGTCTCGTGTGGCTAAAGCCCCAGTAACTGTACCGAATGGTGTAACAGTTACTCAGAACGGCCGGCAGGTCGAAGTGAAAGGCACTAAAGGTACATTGTCTTTCAACCTGCATGCGCTGGTCGAGCTTAAACAGGAAGACGGTACTCTGGCTATTGCTCCAGTACAAGAGTCGAAAGACGCTTGGATGCAAGCTGGTACTGCTCGCGCTGTGCTTAACAACCTTGTAAAAGGTGTTAGCGAAGGTTTCGAACGTAAGTTACAGCTTATCGGTGTTGGTTATAAAGCTGCGGTTAAAGGTGATGTTGTTCATCTTAACCTTGGTTTCTCTCACCCGATCGATTATGCACTTCCTGCAGGTGTAACTGCTGAAACTCCAACTGCAACTGAAATCGTACTTAAATCTGCTGACAAAGCAGCTTTAGGTCAGGTTGCTGCAGATATCCGTGGTTACCGTCCACCAGAGCCGTATAAAGGCAAAGGTGTTCGTTATTCTGACGAAGTTGTACTTCGTAAAGAAGCTAAGAAGAAATAAGGCGCGAGGTTCTTATGAACGAAAAGAAACAATCCCGTTTGCGTCGTGCGAAAAGCACACGCTTGCACATCCGTGCATTGGGTGCGACTCGTTTGTGTGTAAACCGCACTCCGCGTCACATCTATGCTCAAGTTATCTCTGCAGATGGTGGCAAAGTATTAGCGCAAGCTTCTACTTTAGACGCTACTCTACGTGCAGGTACAACTGGTAACGTTGAAGCAGCTCAAAAAGTAGGTGCTTTAATCGCAGAACGCGCTAAAGCAGCTGGTGTTACTAAAGTTGCATTTGACCGTTCTGGTTTTAAATATCATGGTCGTATCAAAGCCTTGGCTGATGCTGCTCGTGAAAACGGCTTGGAGTTCTAATCATGGCTAAAGTTGAACAAAACGAAGGTCTTGTTGAAAAGCTGGTTGCCGTTGATCGTGTAGCCAAAGTTGTTAAGGGTGGTCGTATCTTCTCTTTCACAGCATTAACTGTTGTGGGTGATGGTAATGGTCGCGTAGGTTTTGGTCGTGGTAAAGCACGTGAAGTTCCAGCTGCTATCTCTAAAGCACTTGAAGCTGCTCGTCGCAACATGATTACTGTTGACCTTGTTGATGGTACGTTACAGCACCCAATTCATGCACGTCATGGCGCTAGTCGCGTATTCATGCAGCCTGCCTCTGAAGGTACAGGCGTAATTGCTGGTGGCGCTATGCGTGCAGTTCTAGAAGCTGTAGGTGTACGTAACGTTTTGACTAAATGCCGTGGTTCTACTAACGCTGCTAACGTAGTTAACGCAACTTTCAACGGTTTGCGTGATATGACTACTCCTGAGAAGGTTGCTGCGAAACGTGGTCTTTCAGTAGAACAAATTCAAGGGTAATCAATCATGAAAACGATTAAAGTTACCCAGACTAAATCTGCATCGCACCGCTTGAAAAATCATAAGCTGAGCCTGCAAGGTTTAGGTCTGCGTCGTATTGGTCATACTGTAGAAGTGCAAGATACGCCTTCTAACCGTGGTATGATCAACCAAGTCTACTATATGGTTAGTGTAGAGGAATAAGCCATGACTCTGCGTTTAAATACAATTGCACCTGCAGAAGGTGCTAAACGTGACAACCTTCGTGTAGGCCGTGGTATCGGTTCTGGCGTTGGTAAGACCGGTGGCCGTGGTGTCAAGGGTCAAAACTCACGTAAGAGCGGTGGTACTCGTCCAGGTTTCGAAGGCGGTCAAACAGCACTTTATCGTCGTTTGCCTAAATTCGGCTTCACTAGCCAATTGGCTTTGAAAACTGCTGAAGTACGTTTATCTGAGCTTGCTAAAGTGGAAGGCGACATCGTGTCTCTAGAAACTTTAAAAGCGGCGAACGTTGTACGTAAAGACATGATCCGTGCTCGTATCGTACTTTCTGGTGAAATTACTCGTGCATTCACTGTTCAAGGTGTTGCATTGACTAAAGGCGCTAAAGCTGCTGTTGAAGCTGCTGGCGGCAAAGTCGAGGAGTAATCCCCAGTGTCTATGACTCCTAGTTCTTCAGGTCATGTCAACATGATGAAAGGCCAACCATTTCATGTGAAATACCGTGAAATTATTCGTCGAATGATGTTTCTCATTGGTGCGTTGTTGGTGTTTCGGCTAGGAGCGCATATTCCAGTACCGGGCATCAATAATGCGGCCCTAGAAAACCTGTTTAATGCAAACCAAGGTACTATCCTTGGTTTGTTTAACATGTTTTCCGGTGGTGCATTAGAACGAATGTCTATTCTTGCTCTTGGGATCATGCCCTACATTTCTGCATCGATTATCGTGCAGCTGATGTCGACAGTGGTTCCTTCGCTGGAAGCTTTGAAAAAAGAAGGCGAGCAAGGCAAACGTAAAATAAATCAATACACACGACAAGGCACATTATTTCTGGCGCTTGTACAAGCGATCGGGATGTGTGCAGGCTTGATCAGTCAGGGGATTACCCTGAATACTGGTTTGGCTTTTTATATTCCTGCAGTAACCTCATTGGTTGCGGGAACCATGTTCTTGATGTGGTTGGGTGAGCAGATTACCGAACGTGGGGTGGGGAATGGTATTTCCATGATCATCTTCGCGGGTATTGTTGCCGGATTGCCTAATTTAATTATGCAATCTTTGTCATCTGTAGATAATGGCCAGACCAGCCTGATTGGCTTGGTAATTTTTGGTCTGTTGTCTCTGGGTGTTTTGGCAGCCATCGTGTTTATCGAGAAAGCGCAGCGTCGTATTCCGGTCAACTATGCTCAAAAACAACAAGGTCGTCGTGTATTTACTGCACAGCAGACACATTTGCCATTGAAAATTAATATGGCGGGTGTGATTCCGGCAATTTTTGCCAGCTCATTGCTGTTGTTCCCTGCGAGCTTAGGCCAGTGGGTGGGTAGTGCAGATCCGAATGCCGGATTTATTCAGCGTAGCCTGCAAGATGTAGCATTGGTATTGTCGCCTGGTCAGCCGTTGTATTTGGTGCTCTTTGGTGCGTTAATTATCTTTTTCTGTTACTTCTATACAGCACTGGTATTTAGTCCTAAAGAAGTGTCAGAGAACTTGAAACGCAGCGGAGCTTATGTGCCTGGTATACGTCCAGGTGAGCAAACTGCTCGTTACTTAGATCATATTCTCAGTCGTTTGACATTTATTGGCGCGATTTACATCACCGTCATTTGTTTGATGCCGATGGTGTTGCAAAGTTCATTTGGTATTCCATTCTATTTGGGTGGTACTTCTTTGCTGATTGTTGTGGTAGTAGTGATGGACTTTATGGCTCAGCTGCAGTCACACCTCACCTCGCACCAGTACGATAATCAAACGTTAATGAGAAAAACGACAGCTCATCCTAAGGGATAAGCGCACTTAGAGGTTTCATCATGAAAGTACAAGCTTCTGTTAAGAAAATTTGTGGTAGCTGTAAAGTTATCCGTCGTAATGGGGTTATCCGCGTAATTTGTAGCGCAGAACCTCGTCATAAGCAGCGTCAAGGTTAATCTGATTAAGACCTGTTGATTTCTGTAGGCGAATTGGGTTATTATCCGCCCCTCAAGATTTTTGTGGGGCGGTTGATTATCTACTGCCTTTTTGGAGAAAATTGAATGGCTCGTATTGCCGGTGTAAACATTCCGGATAACAAGCACGCTGTTATCTCTCTAACGTATATCTTTGGTATTGGTCGCCATACTTCAAAAGCTATTTTAGCTGCTGCGGGTATTGCTCCAACGACTAAGATCCGTGAATTAGATGACGCTCAGCTTGATGCGATTCGTGCAGAAGTTGCTAAGGTTCCGACCGAAGGTGATTTACGTCGCGAAATTTCCATGAACATTAAACGTTTAATGGATTTAGGCTGCTATCGCGGTCTTCGTCATCGTCGCAGCTTGCCTGTCCGCGGTCAACGCACCAAAACTAACGCTCGTACCCGTAAAGGTCCGCGCAAACCTATTAAGAAATAAGATTTCTGGAAGCTAAAAGATGGCTAAAGATACTCGCGCACGCAAGAAGGTCACTCGTACCGTCTCTGAAGGTGTCGCACACATTCACGCTTCTTTTAATAACACCATTGTGACTATTACCGATCGTCAAGGTAATGCACTGGCTTGGGCCACTTCAGGTGGACAAGGCTTCCGTGGATCACGTAAATCAACTCCGTTCGCTGCTCAGGTAGCTGCTGAAGTTGCTGGTAAAGCTGCTTTAGACTACGGTTTGAAAAACTTGGACGTCCTTGTAAAAGGTCCTGGTCCTGGTCGTGAATCTGCGGTTCGTGCTTTAGGTGCAGTGGGTTATAAAATTAACAGCATTACCGATGTGACGCCAATCCCGCACAACGGTTGCCGTCCACCTAAAAAACGTCGCGTGTAAGGAGAAACATTCATGGCTCGTTATATTGGTCCAAAATGCAAACTCTCTCGCCGCGAAGGGACAGACCTGCAACTTAAATCAGGCGTTAAACCGTTTGATGTAAAAACTAAAAAACACGCTAAAGCTCCTGGCCAACATGGTGGAGCTCGTGGCGGTAAACAGTCTGAGTACTCACTACAATTACGTGAAAAACAAAAAGTACGTCGTATGTACGGTGTTTTAGAGCGTCAATTTAGTAACTACTACAAAGAAGCTGCTCGTGTTAAAGGCGCAACTGGTGAAAACTTGTTGAAGCTACTTGAAAGCCGTCTTGATAACGTTGTTTATCGTATGGGTTTCGGTTCTACTCGCGCAGAAGCTCGTCAGTTAGTATCTCACCGCAGCATCACTTTGAATGGCCGTCGTGTTAACATTGCGTCTATCCAAGTTAAAGCGGGTGATGTGATCGCAGTTCACGAAGGCGCTAAACAACAATTACGTATCAAAAACGCAATTGAATTAGCAACTCAACGTGGCATGCCTTCTTGGATGGAAATCGACCATTCTAAATTAGAAGGTACGTTCAAAGCTGCACCGGATCGTTCTGATTTACCTGCTGAAATCAACGAAAGCTTGATTGTAGAATTGTATTCTAAATAATCCTTGAGGAAGCAATATGACGCGTACTGCAAATGAGTTTCTAACTCCGCAAGCGATCAAGGTCGAAGCGGCAAGCGGGACCTCGGCAAAAGTTATTCTAGAACCTTTAGAGCGTGGCTTTGGTCATACTCTGGGTAATGCTTTACGTCGCATCCTTCTTTCTTCTCTACCTGGCGCAGCTGTGGTAGAAGTTGAGATTGAAGGGGTCGAGCACGAGTACAGTACTTTGGAAGGCTTGCAGCAGGACATCGTCGAGCTCTTGCTGAACCTAAAAGGATTGTCGATTAAGCTGTTCGATCAAAATGAAGCATACTTAACATTAGAGAAACAAGGTGCAGGCGACGTAACTGCGGCTGACCTTCGTTTACCTCATAATGTTGAAGTGGTTAACCCTGAACATTTGATCGGTACTTTAAGTGCCTCAGGCTCATTGAAAATGCGTCTGAAAGTTGCTCAAGGTCGTGGCTACGAGACTTCTGATTCACGCTTCCCAGAAGGCGAAACTCGCCCAGTGGGTCGCTTGCAGTTAGATGCTTCTTATAGCCCAATCAAACGTGTGTCTTATACAGTGGAAAACGCTCGTGTAGAACAACGTACTGACCTTGACAAATTGGTCATTGATCTTGAAACCAATGGTACTGTAGATCCTGAAGAAGCAATCCGTAAAGCGGCAACAATCTTGCAACAACAAATTGCAATCTTTGTTGACCTTCAGAAAGATCAAGCACCTGTGGCTCAAGAGCCGCGTGAAGAAGTTGACCCAATCTTGCTTCGCCCAGTAGATGATCTAGAGCTAACTGTTCGTTCTGCTAACTGTTTGAAAGCAGAAAACATTTACTACATTGGTGATCTTGTACAGCGTACTGAAGTTGAGTTGCTTAAAACTCCTAACTTGGGTAAAAAATCGCTTACTGAGATCAAAGATGTTCTGGCTTCTAAAGGCTTACAACTCGGCATGCGTTTAGAGAACTGGCCACCGGCTAGTCTCCGTATGGACGATCGTTTCGCCTATCGTAGCCGTTAATTAAGTAGGACTATCACCATGCGTCATCGTAATAGTGGTGTGAAATTAGGCCGTACAAGCAGCCATCGTAAAGCGATGTTCCAAAACATGGCTAACTCTTTGTTCGAGCACGAGTTGATCAAAACAACTGTGCCTAAAGCGAAAGAGTTACGTCGTGTAGCTGAGCCTTTAATCACTTTAGCTAAAAACGATACAGTAGCAAACCGTCGTTTGGCGTTTGCTCGTACTCGTTCAGCAGCAACTGTTGGTAAATTATTTACCGTTCTTGGCCCTCGTTACAAAGAGCGTAACGGCGGTTATCTACGTGTTCTTAAAGCGGGCTTCCGTGCAGGTGATGCTGCACCGATGGCTTACGTTGAGCTAGTAGATCGCGAAGTTAACTAATTTCGTGAAGAATAACGCGAGTTGTTCGAAAAGGTCGGTTGAATAAACCGGCCTTTTTTAATGTCTGAAATTTATTTTCAGGTATTTGCATCATGCAGAACTAATCTGAATCTGGCCTGAAAAGATAAAAAAATAATGGCTTTTTATCAAACTTGACATTGTGTATTGTCAATTTTGTGATTTAATAAAAACAGATAGTATCGCTTAGGTAAAAGAACAATATGGAAAAGCAAATCGATATTTTAATTGTGGGTGCGGGGATCTCGGGAATTGGTCTGGCAGCGCATCTTTCTAAACATTGTCCGCAGCGCTCATTTGAAATTATTGAGCGACGTGCCAGCATTGGCGGAACTTGGGATTTATTTAAATATCCGGGAATTCGTTCTGATTCGGATATGTCGACCTTTGGTTTTAATTTTAAACCCTGGAAAAAAGCCAGTGTACTTGCCGATGGCGCTTCGATTAAGGGCTATCTGGCCGAAGTAGTAGATGAATTTAATCTGGAATCGAAAATTCATTATCAACACCGTGTGTTAACCGCCAACTATGATTCTATGGCCTGCAAATGGTCAGTAGAGATTGAGGATGAACACGGCAAGAAGCAGATTTGGATTGCGAATTTCGTACTGAGTTGTACCGGTTATTACAATTATGACCAAGGTTTTCAGCCTGAGTTTCCAAATCAGGAGGCTTTTAAAGGTCAATTCATTCATCCGCAGCATTGGCCGGAAAATTTAGATTATCAGGGCAAAAAAGTGGTGATCATTGGTAGTGGTGCCACCGCGATTACTTTAGTTCCGGCGATGGTCAAAGGCGGCGCCGGGCATGTGACCATGTTACAGCGTTCCCCGACCTATATCGCTTCAGTGCCCTCCATTGATATGATTTATGCAAAGATGCGGCAGTATCTACCAGAAGATGTGGCTTATAAAATTACCCGTACCCGGAATATTGGCATGCAGCGCGGAATTTATGCCTTGGCACAAAAACAGCCAAAACTGTTAAAAACGCTGTTACTTAAATCCGTGCAGTTTCAGCTCAAAGGTAAAGTGGATATGAAACACTTTACCCCGAATTATGAGCCGTGGGATCAGCGCCTATGCGTGGTGCCGGATGGTGATCTGTTTAAAATTTTACGTGAAGGGCAGGCATCAGTTGTAACGGATCAGATCGAAAGCTTGACTGAAACTGGCATTCAGCTGAAATCGGGTCAACATCTGGAGGCAGATATTATCGTTTCAGCCACAGGCTTAAATATCCAGATTCTTGGTGGAATTCAGGCGACGATTGATGGTCAACCTGTCGATACCTCACAACATATGCTGTATAGAGGCATCATGGTTAGTGATGTGCCGAATATGGCGCTAATTATTGGTTATATCAATGCCTCTTGGACTTTAAAAGTGGATATTGCCGCTGAGTACATTTGCCGTTTGCTGAACTATATGGATCAGCAGGGCTATGCTGAAGTCATCGCTCAGGGTGATCAGACTGAATTGCTAGAGGATACTGTGATGGGTAGTCTCAGTTCGGGCTATATTGCCCGTGCTGCAGATGTGATGCCAAAACAAGGTAAACATGCACCGTGGAAAGTCAGCAACAATTATCTTGCAGATCGTAAGGAACTTAAACAGGCTTCGTTTGAAGATAGGGTGCTGAAATTTAAAAAAAACAGCAAGGCTCTCAAACATAAACCGCGTCTGGTCTCTTAAAGTCGGATATTGAACTAAAGAAAAAGGAGTCCTGAGTGACTCCTTTTTTATGCGTCCAGTTTACAGTGAACGTGCAATCAGTTCTTTCATAATTTCGTTGGTACCGGCATAAATCCGGTTGGCACGGTTGTCGATATAGGCCCGGGCAATTGGATATTCCAGCATATAGCCATAACCACCATGCAATTGCAGGCATTCATCTACCACCTTGCTATACATTTCTGAAATCTTATATTTGGCCGCAGCAGCGGCATCGATGCCTAATTCTTGCTTGAGTTGCAGCTCCATGCAGCGATCCAGATAAGCGCGACAAAACTCGATTTCGGTATGCATTTCTGCCAGTTTAAAGCGGGTATTCTGAAAATGGCTAATACTCTTGCCAAAGGCCTGACGTTCCTTAGTGTATTTCACTGTATGTGCGAAAGCAGCTTCAGCGCCAGCCTGACACATAATTGCCACAATCAGGCGTTCCCAGGCCAGTTCTTTCATCAACATCATAAAGCCCATGCCTTCCAGACCGAGCAAATTTTCTTGTGGTACGCGTACATCGTCAAAGAACAGCTCGCAAGTATCCTGGCCTTTCATGCCGATTTTATTCAGCGGTTTAGCTTTGCTAAATCCGGCCCGGTCGGCTTCGACCATAATCAATGAGAGATTGGCCGAGCCTTTGTCACTATGACCGGTCTTGCAGACCACAATCGCCATATCACAGAGATAGCCATTGGTAATAAAGATCTTGGATCCATTAATCACATAGTCATCGCCATCCAGTATTGCAGAGGTACGTACTGCTTGCAGGTCAGAGCCGGTTCCCGGTTCGGTCATGGCAATCGCGGTGACGATTTCCCCGGAAGCCATTTTGGGTAACCACTGCTGTTTTTGAGCATCATTGCCAAAGTTCAGCAGGTAATTGGCGACAATATCTGAATGTAATGAAAACCCCGTGGCTGAATCACCAGCATAAGCCTGTTCTTCAATCAGAATCATGCTATACAGCCGGTCTACCCCAGAGCCGCCATATTGTTCTGGCATGGTGGTGCAGAGTAGCCCCAGTTCACCCGCTTTAGTCCAGAGCTCTCGATCCACATGCTGTTGCTTTTCATAGCGCTCGCTATGCGGAATAACTTCCTTTTCATAAAACTTGCGTACGGTTTCACGAAATGCTTCATGTTCGGTAGTAAAAAGCTGGCGGGGTAGCATCGGGGCAAGCGGGCGAATGGCTGCGGATTGCATCTTGTTATTCCTTATTCTGATCTGTTTGCTTTAAAGTAGGTCAAGCATAGATCGGCAACAATGAGCGGAATGTTCAAATAACTTAAATATGCTGATGCTTTTGGTCATTTGTATGAAATCCCTCGAAATTCAGCGATGGCTTCAGGTAAACTATTCCGGTTTATAACGAATTGGGGAAATTCGATGACTGATGACATCACCTTAGAAGAGCGCAAAGTGATTTATCGCGCGCGTCGTGGTCTAAAAGAGCTGGATGTGTATTTTGATCCCTACGTAAAAAACTACTACTTAACTGCTGATCCTTTTGAAAAGCAGATGTTTGCTGAGTTGGTCGATCAGGAAGATCCAGATCTGCTGGACTGGTTTATGGAAGTCTCTGAGCCGCCGCGTCCTGAATTAAAAGATTTGATCAAGAAGCTTAAATTTTACGTTCATGGATAATCGCTGTTTCAAGCTGAAACGCAGTTATTGTGCACTGGCGTTTCAGCTTTTTATTTTTGCACTGTTGATGTACCTGCTATACCAGCTATTGCCGATTGCGATTTGGCTGCTGTGTGCTGCGATTGGACTGGTGATTTATCAGCTGTTTTATCGCAAGACGCCCCAGATTGAACAGTTTGAATATCTGGATGGACGTGAATGGTCATTGACGGCCAAATCTCGGCCCACCTGTCGGGTATGTGTTAGTCATGTGGTTGATCATCAAGCTTATATTGTGGTGTATTTTCAGCACGCCAAAGCTCAGCCTTTATTGATCTGGTGTGACCAATTGCCGCTAAAACAATGGAAATCCCTGAAAGTTCTGACCAAACTTATCTAGTTGTCAGACAACGCTATTTTAATCACTTGATTGAAATTTCAATAAAACAGATACTTAGATCATTAACGCGCTTTCATTGTCAGACAAAAAATAATAATGACTTATCAGTAAGATAAATTGTATGACAATTTCCCGCCTATGTTTTATTTTTAGCCTGTACATTGAACGCACCAACAGCAAATACGGGAGAACTCAATAGAATCTCCAGTGTGGATGTTCTTGATCGTAGTGATTGTTTCAGCTTTGGGGGTTGGACAATTCGCGACGGTGCTGAAGGATAAATTTTCATCTTAATCAAGCAGAGTTATTACCGGCTCTCTGTTTGTACAGTTAATAAGTAGCATGTGCTGAACCGTCGCAATGCTACTTTTTTTTGCCCAAAATTTGGTAATTCAACAGATCAAGTCAATTGCAGTCGGCCAGTTTGATGGCACAGTGTCTGGTCTAAATTAGAGTAAATACTCTTTTATTCACAAAATGCTTCTGATATCTTTAGCAGAAAGATGGACATAATCACAATTATAGAGGACAGGAAAATGTCAGGCGTCCGTAAAATATGCCAAGGTATGGCGACCATTGCAATAACAACAACAGTATTAACGGGGTGTTCCCATGTCATTAAAACCGGTGCCAATGTCGCACTGGGTTTTACCGAAAACCATATTGTCCCGCCAATTTTAGCCATGGATGATGCCGAGATGGTCTGTAATTCAGGCAATTCTCTAACTCCGGCCATCATGGCAACCAAAGAAATGGGAGCGGATCCGACGCGAGTAGCCGTATTGATGTATTCGGCTGCCGGCATTTGTGCCGAGCAAAAGGCGCTGGAAGCTGAGTTACGCTATTTACGTGCTTCAAAATCCAACCAGGTAGCGGAAGCCCAAGATGCGCGAATCGAGCAGAAGCGCTGGGCGGCTCTAGCGGCACAGCGTCAATATACCGGTTATCAATTGTTCCAGAGCCGTTATGAAAAAAAATATCAAAAAGCCTTGGGTGAAGAATGCCCGCGCATGAACAGCGATATAGAGCAAACGGTTTATCTGCTGGGCATGTTGAGTGGTTTACAAGCCATGACCAATGATATTAATTCCGGCGGCGCAGTGCATGTGCCCAAAGATATCGCTGCCGTGGTGGAACGTGGTATGACCTGTCTGGATAATGCCAAATTCTGGGGAGCACCTAATGCTACGCGTGCTGTGATCTGGACTTTATTACCAGGTGCAAGCGATGGTAAACCTGATCCTTACCAAACATTAAAACAATCTACACAAATTGGTGAGCAAAAAGGTGTACGTTTATCGCATGCTTTATATGCTGTAGCAGCACAGGCCAGCGGTGACGATGCCAAAATCCGCGATGCTTTAAAAACCTTTGCGCAGGCCCGTACCGAGGAAAAGCCGGTAAATCCACAATTCAAACTGATCGACAGTATGGCAGCGATTATGGTTGGTGGAATTTCAGACCGTTACTGGACAGAAAATACTGGTGTGCGCAGCGCCGATGATGGCATGCAACGTTTCTGGGATGAATCAGACAGCTCTTCGGAACTCGATGACCTGTTCAGTTCAGACCTGTAACCCAGATAGCCTGCATAGAATTTTAAGGATGAAATTAAACTAGATGGTTAGGGAGAAGCATAAGCTGATGCTAGATCAACATGTTCGACGAAAAATTATTTTTCTAGCGGCTTTTGTCTCTCTCTGTGCATGTCTGCAAATTTTCAAGGATAGTTTCATCTACTGGCAAGAGAGTTTGCTCAGTGAGTTTTGGCGACTGTGGACGGCACATTGGGTACATGTGGGGTGGACCCATTATTTCCTGAATATTCTCGCTTTTATCTGTCTGCCTTTTATTTTTCCACGCGCTATTCTATGGCACTTTTCTGCCATTTTACTGATCTTGCCACCTTTGATCAGTTTAAGTTTTTATTTTTTCTTACCCAATATTGAAGCCTACGCTGGCTTGTCGGGTGTGCTGCATGGTGCCTATGTTGCCGTTGCCTGTGTACATTTGCTGTATAAGCGGGAACGCAGTTTTGCTGCACTGGTGTTATTTTTGATCTTTGGCAAACTGGTCTGGGAAAATACCATTGGCAATGTCGGGACTGCACAGCTGATTGGCAGTCCGGTCTTGGTCGAAGCACATTTGCTCGGGGTAATTTGGGGAGTGATGTTGGCGCTGGCCTATATTGTCAGCAACTATTTTCGGGATAGCTAAAGTGAAGCAATGAATAAAGCACTTGGCAAAAAAAACAAAAAGAAAATATAAATTGTCATTTTTATTGTGCTGATTTTGATGCAGAGTCAAAACATAGAATAAAAATCCTGACCTTTGAAAAGGAATTTTCGGGGCAGAAGGGAAGATCGGCGTCCTAGACCAAGCATTAGGCCGCTAAAATAAAAATAGGAATACACATGCAAAATGATGATCAAAACAGATCAGGATTAGGTCTGTTGCGTTATATATGGACAGAGTGGATCTCGACCTTCGTCGTGCTGGTTTTACTTTTGCTCACTTTGATTATTGGCACCGGGGAAATGATTCACGGCCAGTTGCTGCGTATGGGCGAGCGTATTTACGGTGATCCGGCAACCGGAATGCAATATTCATTTCTAAGGGCTGAACCGACGCGGCCACAATGTGAACGCAATATCAATGTTGATCAGCGTGTTCAGCAGCAGATGAAAGCCGATGCAGCCGATGAATACGCCGATTTCTTTGGGGTGCGTTCGGAAGCGGATGTCCGTGCTGCGGTGTTACAGGCACAGCAGGTCTGTGAAGAATCCTACCTGTTTTACGATAAAGCCATTCAGCATGTGGAAGCCCATCCAAGTATTCGGGCTTATCGGACATTTGAAACCTCTTTCTTTGGAATCTTCAAGTTTGGTACGGAAAACCGGGCTTTGCTTCTGGTCATCATGGTGGTCTTTGCTGCGATCAGTGCCACCCTAAAAACCCATCATATTGGCTTACGTAGCCCGAGTACGCGTATCGACTTTAAAGTTTATTCGGTCGCCATGCTGGTTGCTAATGCTTTCCTGGCATTTTCATCCTATAGCCAATATCAGTCCGTATTGAACTCGGGCGTGCCGATGGGGGAAATGAAATACATCTACTGGTTGTGGATGATTCTGTTCAGCACACTCACCTTGATCAGCCTGTATCAGGTGATCAAACAACCAAAACCAACGCGAGAGGGCGGCAGTTTTGGTCTGGCCTTTCTGAGTGTACCGTTGTATGCCTATATGGCCATTACGACCGGAATAAATTTCACTTTCTTTATGGACTATCCAATGGGACAGGGGATTTACCTCGGTCAATTGGTAGAGTTTTCTAGTATCTTCCTGAACTTGGCCTTATTTATCTGGGCCGGTATGTTGCTGAAACAGACCCGTGTCGTGGACATGTTCCTGAATATTCTGCGTCCTTGGAATCTGGCACCTGAAACCCTGACCTGGCTAATCTTGCTGGCAGCGGCATTACCGACCGCCTATACTGGAGCATCAGGAATTTTCGTGATTGCCGCAGGTGCGATTATTTATAAGGAAGTCTGGAATGCGGGTGGACGCCGTCAGTTTGCACTGGCCGCCACTGCAATGTCCGGCTCAATGGGCGTAGTCTTACGTCCTTGCTTGCTGATTGTTGTTGTGGCATCACTCAATAAAGAAGTGACCACCGACTTACTGTATCACTACGGGATTTATGTCTTCCTGCTCAGCTCGACTTTATTCCTGGTAATTTCCCTGTTCTTTGCAGAAAACAAATTCCGCATTGCTGCGCCTACTATAGCTGCTCCTCAATCTGGTCGTGCCTTCATTGCGATTATTCCATATATCGTGATTTTTATTCTGATCTGGTTATTCTATAAATATGCCTTGTCGACTGACCTGAATGAATTTACCGCACCAGTGATGATGCCAGTCATTCTGCTGATGATTGTTCTGTTCGATAAGTTACGTCATGAACCTGCGCCGTTGCCGGCAGTGGGGCATTGGGATGAAACCTTGACCGCAACTTTAAACTCAAGATCGACACCTGAACTGGTGACAGCCGGTGCCGCGGCCAATGCAGAATATCGTGAAGCTGAACATAGCGAACAACTAGGCAAAGAACTGGCTGTTGATCATACTGTACAGCGTTCGAAAGCGACTGAAATTTTGCGTCATGTCGGTTTCTGGAAGTCCATGCATATTTCGACCAGTGAGACCGTGGGACATATTGGTGCGCTGGTCATCCTGATGGCACTCTCGGTGAGTGTGGGTGGCTTGCTGGAACGTATGGAAATTATGGAAGCCTTCCCGACCGATATCAGTAGTACCATTCTGGTGATTTCACTGATTGTCGGCTTGATGATTTTTGTCGGGATGATCATGGATCCATTTGGCGCGGTGATTCTGATTTCTGCAACCGTTGCTCCAGTGGCTTACCAATACGGCATTCATCCGGTTCATTTCTGGATGATTACCCTGATTGGTTTTGAGCTGGGTTACGTGACGCCACCAGTTGCGCTGAATCATCTGTTGGCCAGACAGTCGATTGGTGATGCTGAAGTGGCCGAAGCGGATGCCGAAGTACGACACCTGTCTTTCTACTACCGTTATGAACGCTGGATTTTGCCGGTGATAGTATTGCTGCCTGCGATGTTGATCATTGCCTATGTGCCTTATATCTTTAAGCTGTTCGGCTGGTATCAATAAAAGAAAAGCAATAAAACAGCACCTACGGGTGCTTTTTTATTGCTTTGATTTCGAATCTTGATCAAATCTTCGATGAATTCAGGCGCTTCTGCAGTATCGGGCTACACAGTAGAATCGCACAGAAAATCAGCCCCAGCCCGATTAGGCTATAGAGGTCCGGAACTTCCTGCCAGAACAGAAATCCCCACATACCAGCAAAGAAAATTGCCACATAGTTGACCGGTCCAATTTGTCCTGCCGGAGCCAGCTTATATGCATTGGACATAAACAGTTGGCTAAAATTGGCCAGGATGCCGGCAGTAATCAGATAGCTGAGTTCTGTCAGAGTATAAGGCCGCCATAGCCAGAACATCGGAATCACTGAAATCAGGGTGCCAATCAAACAGAAATAAAATACAATTTTTTCCGGAGACTCGGTTTTAGTCAGTGCTCGAACTGCAACAAAAGCCATATATGGTAATCAGACCGACCACCGCACGCCAGGTGTGCATCCATAGTTTTTCAGTTTTGAAAAAACCAATGCCTTTATTGAAAATGAAGGGCAGGAAAATAAACAGCCCGACAAAATTGCGAAAGAAGACCACGGTGGCGTTATCAACCGTTGCCGAGGCATAACGGATACACACGCCCATGACTGAAAAGAGAAAAGCAGAGCAGGTCAGTAACAGAATGGCTTTAAGCAGATGCGGAGCGGTTGGGGCAGACATGGAAACAACTGAGCTAGAAGATCTGACGATATTCTAGCTGAAATACTGTCGAGATTTACTGGCTTTGAGCAAGTTGTGCTTCAAGTAACTTGATCTGTTCCTCTTTCAGTTGAATCAACTGGTCGGCATCGCTATGCTGCGCATCCAGTGTGGCTTTTTGTTCATTGAGCTGAACTTGGATGTCATCTAATTTAGCCACTTCTTCTTTGGCCAAACTGGCATTCTCCGGCACCGGTGCATCTAACAGCTGATCTGATACCAGTGCTTTAGCTTCGATCGCCTCAGCTGCTTTCGCTGCCGCTGTATCTTCTTCAGTTTTCGCCGCAGGTTTTGCTGCCGGAACAGCTGCGATATCTTCCTGATGTATGCGTTCCGCTTCACCGGAAGAGGCATTCAACCACTGATATAGCAATACCAATGCAACGACAGTAACTAAAGCCCCCATAATCCCCATTAAAAGTTTGGGGTTATTTCTTTGTTCTACTGACATAGCTTGAACCTTGATTTTTATTTTACTGAACGAGGTTTAAACTGAATCACGCCAACTTCATCTGGAACAGCTGGTGTTTCTGGTTGGTCAACATGTGTGGGACGATTTTCTTCATAACCACATTCAATACATTCGATCCATTCATCTTCACCAGAGGTCAGCATGACGACGCGATCTAACGCCTGACATTTTGGACATTTTGCGCCTGCAATGAAACGACGTTTAATGGTCATCATACTCACCTTGTGATCAACTTAAAAAGCTAGTTTAAGCGTTTTTAGAGCGGTTCGTCCAACCTTGATGACGTAGCAATGCATCTATTTTTGGCTCGCGTCCGCGGAAATTGATAAATGCGTCAAGTGCTTGATCTTTTCCGCCAACTGCGAGGATATTTTCCCGAAACTGTTTTCCAGTGGTGGTATTAAAAATCCCTTCATTTTCGAAACGGTCGAAGGCATCACTGGCCAAAACTTCGGCCCATTTATAGGAATAATATCCCGCTGCATAACCACCGGCAAAGATATGACTAAAGCTGTGCTGGAAACGGTTATAGTCGGTGGTGGGCAGAACTGCATATTTTTCACGAATTTCATTCAGTGTGGTCTGAACCTGTTCAGCATTTGAAGCCGGATTGGCACGGTGAATACTCAAGTCAAACAAGGCAAATTCAAGCTGACGCAGGGTTTGCATGCCGGATTGGAAGAAACGTGCATCGAGCAGGGCTTTGAGCAGGTCGGCCGGCAAAGATTCCTTGGTTTCAATATGTTCACTGAGCAGATTCAGACTGTCCTGATCCCAGGCCCAGAATTCCATAAACTGGCTTGGCAGCTCCACGGCATCCCAAGCCACGCCATGCGTACCTGCCACCGCGATATTGTCCACTTCAGTCAGCATGTGATGCAGGCCGTGACCAAATTCATGGAACAGGGTAATTACTTCATCATGCGTGAGCAGTGCAGGTCGGTTGCCAACAGGTGGAGTAAAGTTACCCACCATATAGCAGATCGGTTTTTGCAGGCCATCACGGGTCTGCATGCGCGAACGGAAACCGCTCATCCAGGCACCACCACGTTTGCCTTGGCGCGCATACAGGTCAAAATAGAAACCGCCAATCACCTGACCTTGATCTTCCAGTTCGAAATAACGCGCCTCTGGATGCCAAACCGGCGCTTCACGTTCAATCACCTGAATGTCATACAGGCGATTGACAATACTGAACAGGCCTTGCAGGATTTTTGGTGCAGGGAAATAAGGTTTCAGCGCCTCCTGTGACAGGTTAAACTGCTGCATTTTCAGCTTCTCTGAATAATAGCTGCTGTCCCAAGGTTTCAGTTCATCAATACCATCTTCAGCGGCAATGGCTTTTAGTTCTGCAATTTCCTTGGTTGCCGGCGCACGGGCATGCTCTGCCAGATCACGCAAGAATTCATCTACTGCCTCTACACTTGGCGCCATTTTGCTGGCCAGAGACAATTCTGCATAATTGTTGAAGCCGAGCAGCTTGGCCATTTCCTGACGTAAGCTGAGGATTTCTTCAATTAAGGCGGTATTGTCAAATTCAGTCTGCTCGGACTGATCTGAAGCGCGCGTGGTATAGGCTTTATACAGCTCTTCACGCAGTTCACGATGTTCCGCATGGGTCATGATTGCCAGATAAGACGGGAAATCTAGCGTAGCCACCGGCTGATCCAGCTCGCGTTGCTGGCCATATTGTTTTAACAGCTCAATATTACTTTCAGAGAGACCCGCTAACTCATCTTCAGCTAATGGTCTGAAATAAGCCTGAGTTGCATCCAGCACATGGTTGGAGAAGTCCGAAGACAGTTGTGAGAGACGTGCAGAAATTTCCGCATAACGTTTCTTCGCTTCGCCTTCTAAGGCCACACCAGACAGTTTGAAGTCACGTAAGGCCAGTTTGATGGCACTTTGCTGGGCTGCAGGTAATTCATTAAAAATTGATGCATCATGAACATGCTGATAAGTTTGATACAGCGCCGTATGTTGACCTAGTTGTGTATAGTATTCGCTCAGACCCGGTAATAAGGCTTGATAGACGTCACGGGTTTCGGCATTGTTCATCACGGCATTCAGATGCGATAACACGCCCCAGGATTCACTCATATTATTTTCGAGGGTATCGACCTGTTCCAGAATCTCAAGTTGGGCCTGAACCGAGTCTGGCGTGTCAGTCAGTTCATTTAAAAACTTTTGTCCGGCTTGAATGGTTGTTTCAATTTTTTCTTTGAGATCGGCCAGGGTAATCTGATCAAATTGTGGAACAGGCAAAGTTGCCTTTTCTAAAGTCATGTCGGTCTGCCAAATTAATTTTCTATATTCAGTCTAGATGTAGGGCCTTTGGTGGGGGAAATCAAGGGAGTTAAAGTTTTTTCTCTAGCTTTGTATTTAATATTTTCAATTCTTTATTAATATTTTGAAGCTGTTCAATAAATCCACCATCAGATGAAGGTAAGGCTTCTAGTTCATTTATATCGATGATGGAAATATCAGTGATTTGAGTTTTCCATAAGTTTAAAGGGTGCTGATACCAATACGTGACTTTCATGGTGATAGGATTATTATCTAAAGCCTCTCTGAGGCCGCCGTATTGTCCCCAATCGTATATATAGCTCTGATTGGGTGTAAATACTTTGACTCCATGTTTGAAAATACCGCTATCAAAATAATCTTTTGAAGTATTTAATTTTTTAATTCCGAAGGCCCGTTTAGGAATGGGTTGATCACTCGATATTTGTACATTATAGGCAATGGATTTTCCTATATTCTTTATCTGTAGTTGAATGAAAGATTGCTTACCGTAATGCGGAAGAGCAAAAACTATAATTTGTGGTTGCTGATCAGATTTAAATACGGCATAAGTCACAAGCAAAGCCATTAAAGAAATGATCAAAGTAAAAATAGTTATGGTATCCATTCTTATAATTTTTCCTATTTTAATATTTTGATTATAAATAAAAAAGAGCGCCTTAGCGCTCTTTTTATACCGTCAAAAATTATTCAGTCTTGGCTTTTGCATTCGACTTTTTCTTTTTCACTTTGGTCTTTTTCTTTACTTTATCTTTAGCCTTTGCTTCAGGCTTTGCTGCAGATTTTTTAGCAGACTTGCTGTTGTAAGAGCTGGGTTTTCCTTTGGCTTTTTTGCGTCGTATGGGCTGTTCTCCATCGGCATTCAGGCTGGATTTAGACTCGCGCTCATTCTTGCTAAAAACCTCTTCTGTTGCTGCTGGACGTACTGCCGGTTTTTTCTCGCTCACGCGCGGCGCACGAGCACGGATCGCACGGCCGGCATGACTGAGTTGCTGTACCAGTTCAAAGTCGATCTTGCGCTCTTCCAGATTGACGCCAGCCACCTTGATCTTGACTTCATCGCCCAGACCAAAGACCTGACCACGATTCTGGCCGACCAGATTCTGACTGACTTGATCAAAGACAAAGAAGTCATCGCCCAACTGGCTGACATGCACCATACCATCCACATACAGGTCTTTTAGCGTCACAAACAGGCCAAACTCTGCTGTGGCACTAATGATGCCAACAAATTCTTCGCCTAAATGCTGTTGCATATAATGACATTTCAACCAGGTCGTCACCGAGCGAGAGGCTTCATCGGCACGGCGTTCAGTGGCAGAGAAATGTGTTCCTGCTTCATCTAAAGCTCCACCTGAAAGCGGAGATGGCTTTTTATTTAAATGCGCTTTAATGGCACGATGCAATAACAGGTCTGGATAACGTCGAATTGGCGAAGTGAAATGTGTGTACGCCTCATAAGCCAGACCGTAGTGCCCCGCATTGTTAGGGCCGTAATAAGCCTGCATCATGGAGCGTAATAACACCGCATGAATGCTTGGTGCATCTATGCGGTCTTTGGTCGCTTCAATCACCGCCTGATAATCTGCTTGGGTCGGTTGCTCCGGGAATTTCAAACCAAGCAGCTTGACGAAATCACGGACTTTTTGAATACGCGAGAATTCAGGTGGCTCATGTACGCGGTACAACATCGGAATTTCATTTTTCAATGCATATTCTGCGGCTGCCACGTTGGCCAGCAACATACATTCTTCAATCAGCTTATGCGCATCATTACGACTACGCGGCAAAATCTCTTTAATTCCGCCCAGCTCATCAAAAGTCATATACGTTTCAACGGTTTCAAATTCCATGGCATGACGTTCAGCACGTAAACCTTTCAGAACCTGATAGAGTTGGAACAGGGTGTTGATCGACTTGCGAACTTCGCGATCTTCGGTAATGGCCTGACTGTCGCCTTCCAGATATTGGGCGACCTGATCATAAGTCAAACGTGCTTTAGAGTGCATCACGGATGGATAGAACTCAAAACCGGTAACACGACCGGCACGTGACAGTTTTAAATCACAGACCATACAGAGACGATCAACAGCCGGATTTAAAGAACACAAGCCATTCGACAATGCTTCAGGCAGCATTGGTAAAACAAAGTGCGGGAAGTAGACAGAAGTTCCGCGTTCCTGAGCTTCATCGTCCAGTGGTTTGCCTGTACGTACATAATGACTGACATCGGCAATCGCTACGACCACGCGATAGCCACCGCCCGGACGTTTTTCAGCATATACTGCATCATCAAAGTCACGTGCATCTTCACCATCAATGGTGACCAAAGCTAAATCACGCAGATCCACACGACCTTCACGGTCTTTTTCTGTTGGTTCTTTAAAGCTTTCTGCATCCTGAATCACTTCTTCCGGGAATTCATACGGTAAACCATATTCTAAAATGGTTTGTGGAATGATGATTTCGGTATCGGCTTTATCTGCCATGGACTGGACAATATGACCGGTCGCAAATTCTTCACGGGTCGGATAAGTATCAATCGCCACGCGAATCGAATCACCCAGATTGACTTGCGCATGTTCAATCAGTTCTTTTTCAAGAGTAATGGGCTGATGCGCATTTGGGCTGGCAGGTTGAACAAAGTATTCACCTTCATATAGGGAAACTTTACCAATGATCTGCTTAACGCGGTGCTGCACAACTTCAGTCACATAACCCCAGGCTTTACCTTTACGGTCTACTGAAGTTTGACGTACTTTGACACGGTCGCCATTAAAGACCAGCCGTAGTTCACGCTCAGCCAGTAAGAGATCGTCCTGGCCAGAAATGTTGGCAGTTCCCATCCCGCGGGAATTGATATAAACCGTCGCTTCGGATTCAGGCTGCTCGACGGCAATCTGGAATTTATAACCATCTTTCATCAATTGCCCGTCACGCACCATCGCAATTAAACGATGGCTGAGAGCATCAATACTTTTTTGATCTGCGATTTCGAAATGTTCTACCAGGTCGGCATGAGACTGGGCATTATTTTTTTCTATGGTTTCTAAAATTAGCGTACGGCTTGGGATAGGGTTGTCATAACGTTCGGCTTCAGCTTTTGCTTCAGGATCGACCCAGTTTTTCATCATGTCTTTAAATTTATCTTAGGAGATAGGTTTAGCATAAAACATGTGTGCGCAGACTGCACGTAAATGATTGCAATAATCCATTTAAGTTTTCAATTTTCTGTTCATTTTAGATAACTGGAAATTTATTCGGTTTTTTGAGCAGGAAAATGTACGAAAAATCGCTGAATTGCTTAAAAAGTATTTAAACGAGCAAAAATATGCACTTTTTTTCGATGCTGCGCTTGCAGTGCCATGCCGAAATTTGTATTATGGCCGCACGTTACGGTGAGATGGGTGAGTGGCTGAAACCACGTCCCTGCTAAGGACGCATACGGGTAACTGTATCGAGGGTTCGAATCCCTCTCTCACCGCCACGCTTACTTATGTCGCGCGCTCATAGCTCAGCTGGATAGAGCACTTGGCTACGAACTAAGGGGTCGGGAGTTCGAATCTCTCTGAGCGCACCAAGTAAGTTAAGCAAAAAAACGTATTGCCAACCTAGGCACACAAGTTACGCGCTCATAGCTCAGCTGGATAGAGCACTTGGCTACGAACTAAGGGGTCGGGAGTTCGAATCTCTCTGAGCGCACCAACTTGAACAATCAACCGCTTTCATAGCGGTTTTTTTGTGCCTGAAATTTGGGAACATCTTTCTTGGTATTTGCTGTGTACTTTTCATCAGGATGAAATGGAGCTTGTCGCCACATTGAATACAGCGTCAAAGTCCGGATGGTATTAATTGTTTTTAGCTCTAAATGTGCAGAAATTCTCACAGAAAACTGTAAATACTGCTGTATCGTTTAATTACTATACATTCAGTTGTGCTTTTATTAAAAAACACTTAACAAGCCTTAAAAAAGCCGTATAATGCACCCCATCAAGACGTCGCGCTCATAGCTCAGCTGGATAGAGCACTTGGCTACGAACTAAGGGGTCGGGAGTTCGAATCTCTCTGAGCGCACCAATCTTGATAAGAATTCTGAAAAAACCGCACATTGATGCGGTTTTTTTACGTCTGTGATATTTAACGATTTTTCATATAAAAAACCAATAACTACCGATTCGTTGATTATCTTAATTTTTGCTGCACCTTGAGTGCATAGACGGTATTGCCACCCACCGCAGGTAATACATCGTGATAGGGCAGACTGCGCATGGCCCTTAATAAAAACGGTGCCTGATCATGAATCTTCATGCTGCTGGTGATTTGGAACAGATTACCTTGTGATTGCGGCAATAGCTTCATGCCGCCTTTGACAAACTTTAAGTCGCCACTATTGGCATTGAACTGATTCTGCAAGGGATCGGGCTGGTAAAAACGCATCTTGAAGTTAAATGGAATCTGAATCACGCCTAAGCCCACTGAAACTTTATAGTTGGCATCTACACTTTGGGTATTGATCGGGTTAAGTTCGACTTTCTTGATCTGGCGTGGGAAAAGCTGTTGACTGGCTTGTGCAGCCAACCACGGTCGTAGCTTGTCTACCGAATGCGGAAAGTATTGATAGGTGCTGCTAAATCTCAAATTTTCTGAGGCTTTTCCTTCTTTAATCTGATAGCTGGGCAAAATAAAACTGACCGGTTGGCCGGATTTTTGACTAAGCTGGGCAATCTTCTGTAGCTGTTGTGAATTAAATTTCAGTTGTGGAGTCGGGGCGGTGAGTGTTGTGGCATGACTGGTTTTAAAGCGCTGTTGCAGTGCTTCGAGTAGAAATGCGTTGGTACTGGGAGGAATGCCAAGTTTGGCTTCAGGCAGGGCATTGAGAATTTTACTGAATAGAAAACCTTTGGGCTGGTTCAGGTCGCCCTACTGGGTCACTGTCACCAGAGTTCTGTGCGGATCAAGCGCGAACCATTCCAGTTTTCCAGCGCCATAAGGAATGGGTGCATCAATAATTAAAGTGCTGATGCTGTTATTGCCCAGATGATGCTGCATCACCACGGTTTCTTTGAAGTTCAATATCGGAATTGGTGTGGGGATATGCACCTGATATTTGACCTGCTGAATCGAGCCTTGCTGTTCTAGAATTTTGGCTGACTTTAAAGTCGGAAACAGGCCAACATAATCCGGATAATGCTGTAGCAATTTCTCGACCTGTGTTTCAGCCACAGGCAAAACCACGGCGGCACTATAAAATTGTGCCTTGCTGGTGGCCTTACTGTTTAAGGTAGGAAGCTGGGTTTTAGTCACCGGATGCGCATAAATCAGAATCTTTTCGCCTGTCAATTCTGCCAATTGTTGGGCATTGCCCGGATAAGCACTCAGGCTACTGGGTAATTCTGCATCCCAGGGAATAATCTTGGCCAGTGATAGAGTAGACAGACCCGAACAGATACCGATCGCAATGCATTGCTTGAATCCTTTCATTCAACATCCTGTTGCATATTTTTTGTTTTAATTGCTGTTTATTTAAAACTAAATACACGTTTTTCCAAAGCAAAGTTATGTAATTGATGCGTCAGGCCATAAGCATTGTGCATATTTTGCTATAGTATTGGGCAAGATTTTATTTTTTTGATGTGATGCTATGACTGAGTCAGCACCGACTTTATCGACCCGTTATTTTCTGACTTTAGAAGAATCTCAGGATGGTTTTGCCTTGGCGACTTTTGGCAAAAAGCAGATTTCACGTTTTCTGACGCCTCTGGTCAGTATCGGGATTATCCTTTGGGGCTTTTCGATGGGCTTTGACGGGGTAGGACGCTATTACGTGGCTTTGGGGGCATTCTTCCTGATCCTGCAAGGCATCATGCGTTACTGGTTTCTGCCGATGATGTTTAAACGCCAGTTCGTCAAATATCAGTTTGGTAAGAGTGAACAAGGCCTTGATCTGTATCAGGACTATGCGGAGATTTTTAATAATGAGCGTAGCAAGCTGGTAGCGTATAGTGAAGTGCAGAATTTTGCTGCCGGCAAACTGACCTATATGCTGGAACTGAAAAACCGTACCGTCATCATTGTGCCAAAACGTGCCTTTAAAGATGCGACTGAGCAAAACATTTTTGAGAATGCATTTAAAAAATAATCCAGAGATCGATATAAAGACAAATAAAGGAAAGTTTTGATCATGAGTACACGCCCATCCAAAATTGTCTGCGTTGGTCGCAGTTATGCCGATCATGCCAAAGAACTCGGAAATGCGATCCCTGATCGTCCGGTCTTATTTATTAAGCCACCGAGTGCCTTAGGCTCGCTCGATGCAGGGATTGAATGGAATCCGGAGTGGGGCAACTGCCACTATGAATGTGAACTCAGTTTGCGTATTGACCGGACTTTAAGCAAAGAAAATGATCCTGTAAAAGCACTGCAAGCGGTGGGTGCGGTGACTTTAGGTCTGGACTTGACCCTGCGTGACTTGCAGGATGAACTCAAGAAAAAAGGCCAGCCTTGGGAACGTGCCAAAGCCTTTGATGGTTCGTGTCTGTTGTCAGACTGGATTCCTGTGAATGATGTGGTCGCGGACTGGCAAGATGTGCATTACACTTTGGAGGTGAATGAAGAACTGCGTCAAAAAGGCGATACCGCTTTATTGATTTTTGATATCGCGACTTTACTGGCAGATATCAGCCAGGTATTCACTTTAGAAGAAGGTGATGTGGTGATGACGGGTACACCCGCAGGTGTGGCGGCATTGCATGCAGGCGATCAGTTAAAAATGACCCTGAAAGGCCAGTCTCAGGATTATATCTGGACGACTTGGGTTAAATAAGCTGAACGGTTTATTTTTTGATTGAAAGGACTGCGAACGCAGTCCTTTTTTATCGAGTTTTAAAATATTTACAGCGCTGGCAAAATAATAGAAAAGTATTGTTTTACCGCAGAGAAGATTATAGTGGGCACTTTAAAGCGGTCACAGGAGTAGGGGTGAAGCAACGTCAGGCGCTAGATACCAAAGCATCTGCCATCATGTTTGTATTATGTATGTTGTGGGGGCTACAACAGGTCGTGCTGAAATGGGCGGCCAGTGATATTTCAGCCTTGATGCAAATTGCCTTGCGTTCAGCCTTGTCTGCGATCATGGTGTATCCCCTGATTCAGCAGAGCGTGCGCCGTCAGCTTTTGAGCACCCGCTATTTGCCTGCAGGATTGCTGGTCGGAATACTGTTCGCAACCGAATTTCATCTGATTGGGGAAGCACTACGCTATACCTCAGCTTCGCATACCATTGTTTTGCTTTATACTGCGCCGATTTTTGTCGCATTGGGTCTGCACTGGAAATTGCCGGCAGAGCGTTTGTCGCGTGTGCAATGGGGCGGTATCTTCGTGGCATTTAGCGGGATTGTGGTCAGTTTTTTACTCAGACCACAGACAAGCTCTACTTTACAAACCGATGCTTTGTGGGGAGATTTTCTGGCCTTACTCGGAGGTATATTCTGGGCAGCCACCACTGTCAGTGTACGTCTGAGCCGACTGGCTGAAGCACCTGCCACCCAGACCTTATTCTATCAATTATTGATGGGCGGCATATTATTGCTACCTTTGGCTTTTTTTAGTGGGCAAGCGACCATTCAATGGACGACCCTGTCTATTTCCAGTCTGATCTTTCATACCGTGCTGATTTCCTTTGCCAGTTATTTGATCTGGTTCTGGATGCTGAAACATTATCTGGCTTCACGTTTGGGCGTATTTTCTTTTTTAACGCCTGTATTTGGCATGCTGTTTGGGGTGTTGATTCTGGATGAACAGATCGAACTGAATTTTATTATTGGAACCTGTATGGTCATGCTGGGCGTGATTCTGGTGAGCTTGCAGGGATGGCTGAAAAAACCGAATACAACGAATAATCCTCAAGAGCAAACATGAACGTCTGGTCGATGAAACTGGCCACCTGGATTGGCCTGGATTGGCCTGTCTTCCATTCTGATCTGGGCCAGTCTGGTGGCTGTGGTCAAATTGATTACCGAATCTACCAGTCCGGTGCAGGGGATTGCCCTGATTTACACTTTTAGTAGTCTGGCGATTCTGGCATTGATTGGATTTCCTAAAATCAGGCAAATGTCCAAGCGCTATCTATTGGGTTGTGGGGCTTTGTTCGTTGCTTATGAAATTCTATTTCTTGTTGCAGTTGCCTGGTCGGATCACCGTGAACAGGTGATGCTGATTGCGATGATCAATTATCTCTGGCCACCCTTGATGATTGTCTTTTCGATATTTGCCCGGCAATTGCAGGCGCGTCTTTGGGGCATTCCAGGATTTTTGCTTGCTGTAGTCGGTCTGATGTTGGTGGTCAATCCTGAAATTACCAATCTATCGAAACTTATGCAGGTTTTAGCTGAAAATCCTTGGGCTTATGGCTTTGCTTTTATCGGTGCCTTGTTATGGCCATGTTATTGCATTCTGACCAGAAAATATGGTCGTGGACAAAATGGCGTACCGATTTTTTTTGTGGTCGCCGTCATTGCGTTATGGGGCTTACATCTGGGCTTGGATGAGCCTTTCAGGATGCCTTCATTGAAGCTCTGGCTGGGAATCGCCATAGTAGGCAGTCTGATCGGAATTGCTTATAGTAACTGGAATCAGAGCATGCAGTACGGCAATATCAAGGTACTGATTTTGGCCACCTATTTTATGCCAATTCTGTCTTCAGTTATGTCGATGCTGATTCTGGATATTCGGCCCGAGCTGAGTTTTTGGATCGGCACTGCTTTGGTGACCGCAGGTGCGATCGTCTGCTGGAAGTCTACGCAAACAACTTAAAAAAATCCTCTCAAGCGAGAGGATTTAGGATTATTTATTCCGGAACAATTCAGAAAGTGGAAAACTCAACTTTTCTTCCAGATATTGATCGGTTTCCTGTAGCTTAGGGGAGAATTTCTGCATCCAGATTTCCTCGGTATGTGCCTCGGTGAAGTGATGCTTACGTGGCAATGGATAAGGAAGTTGCAGATAAAAGTCCCAAAAACTCACCTGATCCAGATCACGTACCAAGACATATTCATTGTCATCGGTACGTTTGATCAGATTTTGTTTTTCAAACATGCTCACATAGTTTGGCCAGCGACCAATTTCATCACGACCCAAAGCATCTAATGCTTCTGCTTCACTAATGCTCTCACCAGTTTTTTGCTTTTTATGAAACAGCTCTAATAGATCCAGCAGCATGATGATTGGGTGACGTTTATGATCCTGACCAGATTCAAAGGCCGTCAGGGCATAACTGATCTCAACGCCGAGTAAGACAATATTCCAGGATAAATAAATCCACAGTAGAAAGATCGGCACAGCGGCGAATGCACCATAGACAATCTCATAACTGGTAAAGTTTGACATCACAAAACCGAACAGGTTTTTAAGCAGCTCAAACACCACTGCACTAAACAGGCCGGCAATAAATGCAGACTTGAGTGGCACACTGCGATTGGGGATGGTCCAGTTGAGAATGAAAAATCCGAGTACGGTCAGAGAAAAGGAAATGGCCCAGAGGACAAAAGCACCATTAAGTTCATACCCGGCAAAGTTATTGCTGAGGACACTCATGGAAGCCACGGTTGATGAAATGACGAAGGCACTACCCAGTAAAATCGGTCCCAGCGAAATGATAGTCCAGTAGCGCATAAACCCGATAATTCCACCTCGGGTCTGAGTCACTCGCCAAATTCGGTTAAAGGCCGTTTCGATACTGGTGAGCATCAATACGGTCGTAATGAATAAAAACAGGATACCAATCACGGTTAAATTACTGGATTTATCGGTAAAGGCATTCAGCGCTTTATCAAAGGCAATCGTGGTTTTGGGTAGAAAGTTACTGTAGATCAGCTGTTGCAATTGTTGTCGTGCAGGCTCTAAGGCTTTAATCGATGAAATAATGACCAAGAAAACCGTCAACATCGGCACGACTGCGAAAAGCGTAGTATAGGTCAGGGAACCGGCTTGCTCACGACAACGGTCTGCTTCAAAGCGTCGGAGTACGAATAAAATAAACTGAAACCAGTGTTTCTCATAAAAGGGTAACTTTTTTAAATACTCAACAATCATGTGCATCCAATCTCAATTTTTTTAATCATCATGAATTTTCATCCATTAGCTTAACCAAAAAAGTTACAGAATATCGTATAGTTTTATTTTTTTAAGTAATGAATAAGAAGCCTCATGCAACCTTATGTTCTTGTTTTATATTACAGCAAATATGGCTCAACGAAAGAAATGGCACATCTGATAGCCAATGGCGTTGAATCGACAGGAATGGCGGTAAAAATTCGGACTGTCCCGAATATTTCTAGCGTCGTAACCGTAGCCGAGCCGAGTATTCCGGCAGAAGGAGATATTTATTGCAGTTTAGAGGATTTGGCCCAGTGTTCTGGCTTGGCCTTAGGTTCACCGACCCGTTTTGGCAATATGGCCTCAGAAATGAAATACTTTTGGGATCAGACCACCAGTCTATGGCTGAATGGTGCGCTGCACGGTAAGCCGGCCTGTGTCTTTACCGCATCGGGTTCCATGCATGGCGGACAGGAAAGTACCTTGTTGACTATGCTGCCACCATTATTCCACCACGGTATGATGATTATGGGACTCAGTAATGCTACAGCTGCCTTGTCCAATACCAAGACTGGCGGTACGCCGTACGGTGCCAGTCATGTCAGTGGCCCACGGCATGATCAGGGTTTAAGCCCAGATGAAAAAGTTTTGTGCGAAGTACAGGGCAAACGACTGGCTGACGTGGCTTTCAAACTCAATCAGTCTTAAGTATTAACTCACAAGGAAATGAAGAACTCACTCACTTCATTTCCTTCATGATATTAATCTTCTTTTTGATCTTTTTGATCTTTTTGATCTTTTTGAATAAATCTATGTTTGCATTTTAAACATTGATAATCCAAGAATAAATTACGGTCGACGGAAATCCCGGCTTTTTTGCCGAGGAAATTCCCTATTACGCCACCGGTAATGCCAACACTGATTGCCCCGACAAAAGTACCCACTGTCCCACCTAAAATTACACCTAAGGGGCCAGCAACAGTACCAATCGCTGCGCCAACGGATGCGCCAGAAGCAGCACCACCGACTGTACCCGCAGTAGCACCTGCCGAGCTCATGAGAATGCCACCAATTTTCTTTAAATTCTGTTCGTGATCACGCTGTTCGATGTCAGTGGAACCACATTTAGGACATTGCATAGGTTTTTCCATCAAGGATTGGTATTCACTTGTTTTAAGTTTATGGAGGAGATGCAATTTTCTCTAGATCAGCAGCTCTTCATAATATGCTGCAACAGCATATATACATGCTGAATCCTGAGGTCAGGAGCATTTCCTACCTTCCTGATTCTAGTTGAATTAACGCTCAAACATTGTATTTCAGCTGTAAATATATTTATTTTTATCTGCGTGAGTCATTTTTGAATTATTTCGATCATGCAGGACACTATAAGATTTTGGAGGTTTTTCTTCCTCAGTACTCTATCTATACACAGGCCTGATTGGCCATTTCTTTATATTCAAAGCAGCTGATGGTTTGCTGGCTGCTCTCAAAAGCTTGCAAACAGAAAGGAATCATTAAAGCTATTTGGCATTTTTTATCAAAAAAACAGCTTAAAATCGGCATTTTTTTATAAGTGGTTTTCATTCTCATTGATTAATTGTATTTTTAATAAAGTGTGATATTTATTATTAATGAGAAGTTCTAATAAAATAAAAATTTACAGATTTTTAAAATTAAAATAAATAATAATTTGGGTCGTGATTAGATAATTTATTTATTATTAATAAGATAAAAAATATATTATTTTAATCAAGTTTTTTAGGTGATTATTATATTCATATATTTTCGATATAATGATTTCTTACAAATCACAAATTATAATAAAAATAATTATTATAAATAAAAACAAATATATGGGTTTTTAATCAATATAAATAAATATGTGAATAATGCTGGATTCTACTTTTTATTTTTTTATGTGATTTAATATTTTTCAGATAAATTTAATCTTACTCAACTCAAGAATTAAATAAATATCTTAGATCAGAGGATATTAAGATTATGAGAATATTAGTCATCAATCTGGGTTTATTATGTTTTTGTTTTTTAAACAATGCTTATGCCACATCTGATGAGTGGACGCAGCGTTGGAAATCATCAAGTGCCCGCTCCAATGAAAATCTAGTTCAAGCCAATCTGATCGAGCTCAAGGAGTCCGATTATTATTCTGGATTAGGTAGAACCACTATTTACAGTACCTCAACCACCTCTATAGGTACCGTAAATACACCCACCAACAATATCAATGTCGAAGGTTCAGACAACAACATCGATATTTCGAGTGAATTACTCAATGAAGCACCTGTCAATTCAAATACCAATCAAAACGCTCAGCGCTGTCCTAATTTAAGTACTCAATCAGGAGAGTCGCTATGCTGAATTTCTCCTTAACCCGAAAATATATATTTTCTCTGAGTATTCCTGTTTTTTTTAGCTCGTTTCTAACAGGTTGTACAGGTTTAGCTCCCTCAAACAAGAAAGCAGTTAGTCTGGTGCAAGGACCACCCATTACCGATATTTTTACCCCTTTTGATATGGCGCTCTCCTGCCTCAAAGGGCAACTACGTAGTGATGTGAGTTTTTCTGTTGGCGCGATTCTGGATCAAACCGGTAAAGATGTAGTCACCAATGGCGGAAGTGGCAAAATGGTGACCCAGGGTGCGGGAGATATGGTGCAGTCTGCCTTGTTTCAGGCAGGCGTCAGTTTAATGAACCGACGTGACCCCCGTATTATCGAAAGTGAAGCCAAATGGGGGATTCGTGATCCAAGGCAAATTCAGGCCTCCGATTATTATGTCACCGGCAGTATTAACAGTCTGGATTTTATTCCGGGCGGAGGTTTTGACATGCAAATTGCCGGAGTGGGCCCAAATTACAGTCAAACCCGTATTATGGTCGGTTTGGATTTATCTCTGACCGATACCCGCAGCAGTAAAGTGGTGGGTAATGTTTCCTTGCAAAAGCAGATTGCTGCACAGGATTATGGTCTGAGTGCAGGCAGGTTCGCGGGTCGTACACTGTTAAATATTCAAATTGGCAAGGGAGAACGAGAGGCGACTAATTTTGCCTTACGCCAAATGTTGAACCTGGCCACTTTTGAATTACTCAGTCAGGTCGTGCCACCGGCAGTGTTTGCAAGTTGCCGTGCGGAAATTCCACCTGAATTTGGTCGCTTAGATCTCACTCGCAGTTCTGTTGCCTTGCATAAATATAAGAAAAATCAGCAACAAATCAGTACCGATTCCAGCAACCCTGTTCAGGAATCGGCCTCACGTCAGGCAGATTCATCCAATGAAAAAAACAAGTCGACCAATTCACCCAGCAAAGATACCAAGCCGCCTAAGCAGAAAGAATCTGAGGTGATTCAGAATCCTGAAGCCGAGCCTGAAATGAGCAAACAGGAACTGATTAAATATATTAGTAAGACTAAGCGCCCATCCCCTACAAGCAAAATAAATGACAAAAAAGATAGTCAAGAAAAAGCTGACAAAGAACAAGCTGAGGAGAAGTCATCCAGTTTATGGGATGCCAATCCAGAGGTAGTAGAGAATTACTGGTCAAATATTCAACGTGATTAAAAGATTTGAAAATGGGCTCGCTCCCATTGTCAGAAGAAGTACTTAGCGAGAGGTACTTCAAAATAACAGTAGGAAGAACAATGATGAAAAACACGATCAAAACAGTCGCATTATCCGTCGCCTTTCTGTCTAGTGCGGGGATGGCATATGCTCAAGAAACCAATGTGGAAGTAGATACCGGTTTACAAGCTACTCTGGATTCTATTTCTCAGCAGGTTGAAAATGGTTCTGCGCTGAATCTGGCAGTGAATACAGGTGATGTTGATGCAAGCGTCGATTTAGAAGCACTTGCAGGAGCAGTAAGAGAAGTACCAGATGCGATTAGTTCAATTGAAGGAACAATTGAAACTACTGCAATTGGTGCAGCGAACACAGGTAGTATCACGATTGAGCAAGGCAGCTTCAATCAGGTGATATCAGACGTATCAGATGAAACATATGACTATGATTTCAGTCAAGTCACTAGTGCAACGAATAATTCTGAAACCTTAGAAGAGTTATCCGAGGTTGCGGATAGTTCAGATCTATCGGAAGTTGTAAGTTCATCACTGTCTACCAACTATAGTGAGCAGATCAATGAAACTTTAAGCAATTATAGTGTAGCGAACATTGCCTATAATGCGGGTACCATTGATGCCTCTGTCAATGCAATTGCAGAAGGAACTCAAACTGCTATTAATAATAGCATCACAACTACCGCTATCGGTGCTGTAAATAGCGGCAGTATTACTGTGACGGTTAAATAAACTCTTGTTTAAGGTGAACAGAGGTCTAATTATTTGCAGATAGTTAGACCTCTTTATCTTATAATAAAATTGCTATAACTGGTTGTTTATTCATCGGATAGAAAAATTATTTATTTTATGACACGATCTATTTTAGAGGTTTAATCACTTCGAATTTAAAAGTAAGCCATTCATCTAGGATCAAGTCAGGAATCATGAATAACACATTAGATTGAACTAGAGTCGAGCTTTGAATATTTTTAATTTATTTCATCAGATAGACAAAATAAAAAAGAGCGCATAAGCGCTCTTTTAAAATTGATTGTCGAGCTTAGTCGCGAACAAATTCAACTGTGCCATTTGCCAAAGATTTTACGCGTGCCAGTGACTCCACACGGTAGCCTTTTTCAAGCAGCAAGTCGCGACCAGGCTGGAATGATTTTTCAATCACAATACCAATACCGACCACTTCTGCGTTTGCCTGATGAATCAGATCGGCCAGACCCAGCGCCGCCTGACCATTCGCCAGGAAGTCATCAATCACTAAAACCTTGTCGGTTGAGCTGATGTGTTTATTTGAAATCGCGATGGTGCTTTCAGTCTGTTTGGTAAATGAAAACACTTTAGAGCGGTATAAATCATCTTTCAGGGTCAAAGACTGGTATTTACGTGCAAAGATGACAGGTACACCAAGTTCTAAACCTGCCATCACTGCAGGTGCAATACCTGATGCTTCAATCGTAATAATTTTGGTGATACCAGCATCCTTAAACAGACGCGCAAATTCTTGACCAATTAATTGCATCATGACTGGGTCAATCTGGTGGTTTAAGAAAGAATCCACTTTCAAAACTTCTTCAGAGAGAACGATGCCTTCGGCCAAGATTTTCTGTTCTAGTGCATGCACGGGAGAATCCTCAAGAGCAGGTGCTTTTTCAAGCAAAAGCGTATTGTAAAAAGCACCCGGAAAAAATCAAGTGAAATTCACCAAAATCTTAGTTGCTTGCACCTTTATAGTCAGTTAATAGCAAACCATAAGAGGTTTTCTTGTCTACATGCGAAACCTTGACTGGCAGATAGTCAAGGTTCGGTGCCAGCCAGAAGATGGTTTCACGACCCGGCTTGCTATGCTTCATCACCACCTTGATGGTATTAAAAGAACCATATTTGGTACTGACCGTTTCTGAACCTTGTCGAACAAACTTACGGCCTTCGACCTCTTTAGCATCAGCAAGATAATAATTCGATTTTAAGCCACCATTTTTTAGATCTTCACGAATTTGTAATTCCGCATTCAGTTCATCCAGAACATCGGCTCTCCAGGCAAAAGAACGCTTTTCATCATCTTTTCTGGTATTGATGGTTTTGCTGGAAGGATTAAAGTTAATACTCATGGTGTTGTTATGCACCAGGATTTTACTGCTACGACTGAAACTGCTGGAGCCAATCTTGCCGTTATTAAAGGTGAAACGGCTGGTTTCAGTTGCTGAAGCAATACCACCGGCTTTTGCAGCAAAGACGTAAGTCCAGTTATTGCCAGATTTACTCAGAGTACGGGTGGCAGAACCCATATTCTTGCCATTATAGCTAAATTGATAATTGGCTTGGAAAGGCGTCATGGCAAAAGCCTGGCTAGAAATACCAGTCAACAGTATTGCACCGCTTAGACCTGTGGTCATCGCTAAAGTCTTAAATACAGTCTTCACCATTAGTCATTTTCCTATATTGGTTAAACGGGCAAAACATCTTACTTGTTGTAGCTTTTATTCTTTAGGCAAAATATGGAAATTTAAGGGATATTTCTAGCAAAAATGTATCTTTCATGTAGTTTTTTTCAACAAAAGTTCAAAAAACGAGATTGAATAGTATTCAAGACGGATCTTTCTGTTTGATCGGGGTCACCAGGTTATCGTCCATTTCGTCTTCATCCCAATTTTCCTCTCTGTCTTGAGAAAGTTTCCTAAACAGGGCTGCCAGATTCACATTACCAATCACCACCAGTTCAGCTTCGCGAAGCACTGCATGATTCACATGAACTTTTCCTAGAGTATCAATAATCGAACGGTTTTTGCCTAACCAGCGGTTCAAGTCCAGATACAGCAAGTCATCAATGACTTTAATAACGCCAAGTTTTTCCAGAATCATGCCCAATGGATCTTTGTTCAAGATGCGTTGATAGAAGAACAGGGCAAAACGCACCCCAAGCTTATACAACAGATTTGGATATTTGGCGTCAATAAGCTGTGTATCACTGATTTGCTCGAATACAATCAGCTGGGTGGTCTTATTCAGTTCCATCTGAACCAGCTTCAAGTCTACCGACAAAGTGATATTCAGGCCTTTATAGTCTAGTGTCGCGTAGAGACGCAGCCAGTCTTCATGCAGGTCTGCGTGTAAGTCTTTCAGTGCATCGACATTGTCGGTGACAAAGCGTTGAAAAGTTGCATTTAAGAAGACTTGCGATAAAGGGAATTCACGCTCATCCTCAATAAATCCTTCCGCCCTCTGATACACTTGGCGGATTCGGTTGGAAATATTGGAAATTAGCGTTTGCATATTGAAGCATCCTAGCAACTTTATTTTTGACTCGAAGTGTATCTTGTCGAATTGTATGAAAAATACAAGTATTCAAGCTTGAAGTTTAGCAAAATAAATAGCACCATTTTTATAGTTTTAGTTATGTAACGTTGAAGATTTGATGGATTTGGCATTTTTAAAATAGAAATGCCCAATTTGTTTATTTTTAATCTTTAAAATACTTTTTTGGGGAACTGAACTCAGGACTGAGTTTGGGTAATGTGATAAACAATGATATTAATGCCTCTGGTCAGAACCTGGTGGAAAGATCCAGTGTTTAGCAGTGCCGTGCTCACCGCAGGCATTCTGCATTTGATCGTATTGACACTGGAATTTGGTATGCCGCAAGATCGGGAGACCAGCACCAAAGAAATTGCAGTCAGCTTGCGACAGACAGATGAAAAAATTGAACACGCTGATTTTCTGGCCCAGACAGACCAGCAAGGTTCTGGCAAGTTTCGAGAAGCGCACCGGATGTCGAGTGATATGCCATCTCCTTTGTTAGAGCAGAAGGCAGGGGAAGAACAACAAGAAAGTCCGGATCTGCTGCAACAGAAACAGGAACTCAGTTTTGAAGAAAAAGTGCTGATGACCACCTTGAGCTGGCAAAAACAGGCAGAAGAAAATCAGCGTAAAAAAATGCAGGAGCAGTTACAAAGCCAGTTTCAGGCCAAAGCAGCCATGGTGGCCAGTCTGGAAGCGCAATATTTACAGCGTCAGCAAAATTTTAGTCGTCAGCAAAAAATTAAAACTGTGGATGGCATTCAATCCAAGCAGGATGTCTCTGCAGCCTATCTGGAAAAGTTCCGTCAGAAAGTAGAGTTTTATGGCAATCAGTATTATCCGGAAGCTGCCAAGCAGCAGAATCTGGCAGGTGAAGTTCGTCTGATGGTGATCCTGAATCAGAATGGCGGGATTCGTGCCATCCGATTAATTGACAGTTCAGGACATGCCATGCTGGATGAGGCTGCGAAATCTTCTGTACGTAAAGCGGCGCCATTTGGTGCGTTTGATGCCAAAATGAAGGAAATTTCTGAATTGCGGATTATCCGAACCTGGCGTTTTGATCCGGCTGAAGCAGAGTTTGAAGTGCGTTAATTCATTCTAGTTCTCTCTCCCTTTGGGAGAGAGTTAGAGAGAGGGGTTTTAACAGGTATTAGAACCTCTCCCTTGCGAACTCAGAATATATTCTGAGGCTTCTCATCTCCTAGAAGAAGAGCGAATATAAAGCATTAAAAAAGCGAGCCTCAGCTCGCTTCCTTCATTTTCTTTTAAATCTTAATCTCGTTCCAGATAAGGATTTTCAAAACCCAGTTTGGCCAGAATTTCAATTTCAATGCCTTCCATTTCTTCCGCATCTTCATCTGATGTTTCATGATCATAACCCATTAAATGCAAGGTGCCATGCACCAGCATATGGGTGAAATGCGTCAACGGCGCTTTTTGCTGCTCAAGCGCTTCAGCAAGTACCACAGGAATACAGATCACCAGATCGCCAATCGGAAAGGCATCCAGAAATTGCGCCATTTCATCTGGAAGATCGCTCGGAAAAGACAGGACATTGGTCGATTTGTCTTTGCCGCGATATTCCAGATTCAGTTTATGACTTTCATCATGATCGACACAGGCAATTCCGATTTCGCAATTACTTTGCGTACCGATATGACCTAAAGTGGTTTCGACTACTTTTTTAATAGAGGCACGTTTTAGTACCAGTTCAGGTGACTGAAAATCCTGCTGTAAGGAAAGACTAAGTTTCAACACAAATCCTTAAATTGAAAGCTTAATGCTGTGCATCTGCGGCAGCATTATTTTCAGCGATCAAGGCGTCCTGACGTGCTTTACGTTCGGCACGTGCTTCTGCACTTAAACGCTGCTGATCACTGTCCCAGCCTTCATAGGCTTCAACAATTTTCTGTACCAGTTGATGACGAACCACATCACGCGAATGAAAACGGGTGATATGAATTTCAGGGATTTTATCAATCACACGCAGGGCATGTGAAAGACCAGACTGTTGGCCGCGCGGTAAATCCACCTGCGTCACGTCACCAGTAATGACCGCTCGTGAACCAAAACCTAAACGGGTCAGGAACATTTTCATCTGTTCTGGGGTGGTGTTCTGTGCCTCATCCAGAATGACGAAAGAATGATTCAAGGTACGGCCACGCATATAAGCGAGTGGCGCCACCTCAATCACTTGACGTTCAATCAGCTTGGCCACTTTTTCAAAGCCGAGCATTTCATACAAAGCATCATACAATGGACGCAAATAAGGATCGATTTTCTGGCTTAAATCCCCTGGCAAGAAACCCAGTTTTTCACCGGCTTCGACCGCAGGACGCACCAGTAGAATGCGCTGGATTTCATTGCGTTCCAGCATGTCCACAGCAGCAGCGACAGCCAGATAGGTTTTACCGGTTCCGGCAGGACCTATACCAAAAGAAATATCACTTTGCAGAATACGCTGTACATAACGTTTCTGGTTGGCACCACGCGGATTGATCCGGCCTTTACGGGTTTGTAACCAGACATTGTCCAGGCCGGTATGTTCTTGGTCTTCTAGATCTTGCTGGAGTTCACGGTCAGTCTGACTGCCCTGAATCATTAGGTGCAGGGTATCTGCGCTGATCTGCTGGCTCTGTTCAGATTCTTCGTGTAGACGTTGCAAGAGCATTTCGGCTCTTTCAACGGCATCGATTCCACCATCCACAATAAAACTCTCTCCGCGATGGGAGATTTTGACATCTAAACGTTGTTCAATTTGCTTCAAATGACCGTTATAAGCACCTAACATCGCTTGGATACGGTCCATTGAAATCCCAGGAAAAGCTACTGTACGTCGAATCGCTGCAGTCAAAGAGTATTCCTTATGAAGTGTACGTTATATGCTCTACATTACGCCACGTCAGGCTCAAGATTCAAGAGTTCACCATAAACTAAATTCAAAGTTTTAATTTCGGTCACTTCGATCTCGGCAAAGCGACCTACCCAGGCAGGATCACCAATAAAGTTGACATAACGGGTGTTGTCCGCCGTACCCACCAGAATATTCGGATCTTTATCAGAGACTTTCTCGATCAGTACCCGCTGGATGCTACCGAGCATGGCATCCGTTTTGTCAATACTCGAGCGTTTAATCCATTGCTGAACTTTGGCCAGACGTTCTTTTTTGACATCTTCCGGAATGGTATCTTCCAGTTCTGCCGCAGGCGTACCCGGACGTTTTGAATAGATAAAACTATAAGAATGATCGAAATCCAGATCTTTAATAAATTGATAGGTCTCTGCAAAGTTCTCATCAGTTTCACCCGGGAAGCCAATGATAAAGTCTGAAGATAAATGCATATCGGGACGAACTGAGCGTAACTTTTTAATTTTCTCGATATAGACATCGATGGTATGATTACGTTTCATGGCCTGAAGCACATCATTCGAGCCACTTTGTACCGGCAAATGCAGATGCGAAACCATTTGTGGCAGGTCGCGATAACACTGAATCAGGTCATCATTAAATTCGAGTGGATGCGAAGTGGTATAACGAATCCGGCCAATGCCCGGAATATCCGCGACTAAACGCAACAGATCGGCAAAAGTACAGATATTGCCTTCAAAGGTTTCACCACGATAGCCATTGACGTTTTGACCCAACAGGGAAATTTCACGTACGCCTTTTTCAGCCAGACCAGCAATTTCAGCCAGCACATCATCCAGTGGGCGAGACACTTCTTCACCACGGGTATAAGGCACCACGCAGAATGAACAATATTTTGAACAGCCTTCCATGATCGAAACAAAGGCTTTATAGCCCTCAACACGCGGTTCAGGCAGAAAGTCGAATTTTTCGATATCCGGGAAGGAGATATCTACCAGTTTGATTTTTTCTTTTTTCGGTTTTTCGATCTGGTCAAAATGCTGATCCAGCATTTGTGGCAAGCGGTGCAGGGTTTGCGGGCCAAAAATCATGTCGACATAATTGGCACGTTTCTGGATGTTGTCGCCTTCCTGAGACGCCACACAGCCGCCAACCCCGATAATCAGATCCGGATTCTTGTCTTTCAGTTTGCGCCAGCGCCCCAGCTCGGAAAACACTTTTTCTTGGGCTTTTTCACGGATCGAGCAGGTATTCATCAGCAGAATATCGGCATCTTTAGGATCGTTGGTCAGCACATAGCCATGAGAATCGCCTAACAGGTCTGCCATACGGTGACTGTCGTACTCATTCATCTGACACCCTTGCGTTTCGATATACAGTTTTTTTACTGCAATCTCATGGACAGGGGTGTGCGCTGGCTGGGTAACAGTGTTTTCTGAGGCAGCTGGGGCACCATTCGGAATGAAGGTTTGAACCGTCATGTAGGCTCCTACAAGGTAATACGTTGAAAGAGTGAACGAACAGCCTGATTGACGCATCAAACAGGTGAATAACAATTCAATTCACGGACTGAAATATGGGAAGGCGCATATTTTAGCAGGAAAGTCGCTTAAACTTATAGCTTAAATTAAACGTGGAAAAATATTGATTTATGGGTAAAAATTGTCTGTAGATTAATATTGCTTAATCATAAGGTTACATAACTGAACAATACAGTTGCTTATAATATTTCAACAAAGCTCTTATGATAAGCAACATAGGCTAGGCACAGAATCGATGAGAGAAGGCAAAGGGATGTTGAAACACACTGAAAATATGTATAAATATTATAAATTAATTACGTTAAGTGTGGCGTGTATCTGTTCAGCAAGTACATATGCAGCTGAAGAGCAATTTAACGATGCCTTACGTGCGGCCAATGCAGGTAATACTGAATTATTACAACAATATCGCCTGTCCATGCAGAATGATGCTTTAGGCTATTATCCGGAATACTGGATTTTAAACCAGAATCTTGCCTTGCAACCTGCCAGCCAAATTGTCAGTTTTGCTCAGCGCTACCCGCAATCTGCGATGGCTGAAAAGCTGGCAGCGGACTATGTCGAAGAAAAAGTCAAAATGGCAGATTTCACCACGGCTCAACCGGTATTGCCTTATGTAACCAATGCCGATCCAGCTGAAGCCTGTGCCGTAGCACAAGTTCGTGCCAAAGCCGGTGATGAGCTGGTTTATGCCGAGTTTAAAGAGGTCTGGCTAACCACCAATAGCCAACCGGATTCTTGTACTGGACTTGGTCGAATGATGCTTTCTAGTCCTTTAATGACGGCAGAAGACCGCCAACAGCGACTTTGGGTACAATTGCGTGCCGGCCAGTCAGGTCAGGCTATTGCCACTGCGCAAGGAATCGGTCTGAATCTGTCTTTAGCACAACTCAATTCGATTCAGGCCAATCCAACCAATTATTTATGGTCTGCACCGAAAAACAGTGCGGCAGAACATGCTTATCTGATTTATGCACTGGGACGTCTGGCAGATAGTGATCTGGACTCGGCGTTATCCATTGTGAAACGGACTGCTGAAGGCACACCGGTACAAGTACAACGTGCCTTATACCGAGCTGTGGGGTATGTCGGTGGAACCACAGTCATGAAGAACAACTTTAACCGGGAAGTGTTAAATGCCTTTGATGCCAGTTATGGTCTGCCATTTAGTCCGGAAGAAGCTGAGATTTATGCGCGTCAGGCCATCCGTTTTAGTGCGTGGGAAAGCCTAATCCGTGCGATTGATGCCATGAGCGTCAATCAGAAACAGGAAGATCGCTGGCAATATTGGCTGGCCCGTGCCAGTGAGCAGCGTGCAGATCGTAGTTCAAAGAAAACTGCAGAGAGTATTTATCGTACATTGGCCGCCGGGGATGATTATCACAATCTTCTGGCACGCGACAAGTTGGGACAGCTGACTGCGAGCACACCCAATCCAATTCAGCCATCGAATCAGGCCATGCAACGTTTGAATCAGGATATTCATTTCCGTCGTGCGTTCACGCTACGTAATATCAGTGCACCGAATAACTACATTAACCGTGAATGGAACTGGGCAGTACGTCAGGCTTATCTAAAGAAAGATGATGAGCTGTTGCTGGCTGCGGCAAAGCGTGCCATGGACATGGGTTGGCATGATCGGGCCATTTATGCTGCCGACCGTACCGCGAACAAACATAACTACAATTATCGTTTTCCAATGCCACATCAGAATTACGTGGTCAGCCATAGTCGTAATGCCGGCATAGATCCAGCCTGGGCCTACGGGTTGATGCGTCAGGAAAGCCGTTTCAATACTGTGGCACGTTCACATGTAGGTGCGGGTGGTCTGATGCAAATCATGCCAGATACTGCCAAGCTGGTGGCGCGTCAAATGGGTGAAGCTTATAACCCGGCGGCACTCACCGATATGAATACCAATATTCGCTATGGAACATTCTATTTATCTACGATTCAGCGTCAGCTTAGCGATAGTCCGGTGCTGGCAACCGCAGGCTATAATGCCGGTCCAAACCGTGCCCGCCGCTGGCAGCCGGAATTTCAGGGCATGGCCGCAGATCAATATACTGAAAGTATTCCTTTACTTGAAACCCGAGATTATGTGAAACATGTCATGACCAATGCCACGCATTACGGTATTTTATTAGGACAGGGGGCACAGTCCGTGGGTAAACGCATGCAACTGATACCATTACGAAATACACAATAAAATTAAAATTATTGGGGAATGGTGACTTATTCATGAAAATAATGAAGGATCGTCGAGTCTGGGCTGGATCGGTTGCGCTTGTAGTATTGACCAGCAGTCAGGCAGCATTTGCTGCACCAACAGACTATGTCATGGATGTACAAATGGTCCCGGCCTTATGTAGCTTGTACCCGGAATATGCCAAGAAGCGAAAATGTCTGGAAGGCTATTCCTTGAATATTTCCGGCTTATATCCTCAGACTACATCACAAAATTGTACGACCAATAGCTCCGCGAAACTGTCACCACTGCAGTCCAAGGTGGTGGCCAGGATCATGCCGGATGACAATACCCGGACAATTTTATGGCGCAATATCGGTGGCTGCGTGCCGATGAATGCCAGTCAGTATTTCCGGACGATTATCAATTATGCAGATCGTCTTAAAGTGCCTGCGGAACTGACGGAACAGGAAAATATTACGATTTCTGTCGATACGCTGCGGGCCAAATTTCTGAAAATTAATCCGCAATTACCGGGTAATGCCTTGAGATTTAACTGCCAGCAGACACAGTCAGCCAGCGTACTTACCTCGATCAAGGTCTGTTATCGCCCCAATGGCAATTACAAATCCTGTCCTGCCAACATTATTAATACATGCCCAAAAACTATCACAATAAAAGGAACATACTGAGCTTTTTTGCCGATTTAATTTATATTTCCTATCAGACTTTAGGTGAAATCCGTCCTCTTTTATATGCATCTGGCAAAGGATTGGAGTACAATCTTTCGCGTTTACGATTATTAGATTAAATACTAACTATTTAATCGCATTGAATATCCTCAATTGGAGATAATTAGATGAAGCAAGCAGTTCGTGTTGCCGTTACTGGCGCTGCAGGTCAAATTGGTTACAGCCTATTATTCCGTATCGCAAGCGGCGAAATGCTAGGTAAAGATCAACCAGTGATTTTGCAATTGCTCGAAGTTCCTTTTGAGAAAGCTCAGCAAGCGCTTAAAGGCGTAATGATGGAGCTTCAAGATTGTGCATTCCCATTACTAGAAGACATGATCGGTACTGATGATCCTAAAGTTGCATTCAAAGATGCTGACTACGCGTTATTAGTTGGTTCACGTCCACGTGGTCCAGGTATGGAACGTGCTGATCTGCTTAAAGTGAACGGCGAAATCTTTATCGGTCAAGGCCAGGCACTTAACGAAGTTGCGAGCCGTGACGTTAAAGTTCTTGTTGTAGGTAACCCTGCGAACACGAATGCTTACATCGCGATGAAATCTGCTCCAGATCTTCCAGCGAAAAACTTCACTGCAATGTTACGTCTTGACCACAACCGTGCTGCATCTCAAATTGCTGCTAAAACCGGTAAAGCGGTTAAAGACATCAAAAATCTTACAGTTTGGGGCAACCACTCTCCAACAATGTATGCTGACTACCGTTTCGCTACAATTAATGGCGAAAGCGTTAAAGACATGATTAACGACCAAGATTGGAATGCAAATACATTCCTTCCGACTGTTGGTAAGCGTGGCGCTGCCATCATTGAAGCGCGTGGTTTGTCTTCTGCTGCTTCTGCTGCAAACGCTGCAATCGATCATATGCGCGATTGGGCTCTTGGCACAAATGGCGAATGGGTAACCATGGGTATTCCTTCTGACGGTTCTTACGGTATTCCTGAAGGCGTTATGTTCGGTTTCCCTGTAACGACTGAGAACGGTGAATACAAAATCGTTCAAGGTTTAGAAATCGACGAGTTCAGCCGTGAGCGTATCAATGTTACATTGAACGAACTTGAAGAAGAGCGCGCAGCGATTGCTGACATGCTTAAATAATTTGATCGTTTAGATTAAGTTGAAAGAGCACTCCATTCGGGGTGCTTTTTTTATCTCTCTATTTTTTTGATGAACAAAAAATAACATGCTGTGATGCAGCAGCAACTGAATCTTGCTTAGGCTTGGACTAAGCTAAAAAACATAAATAATCCAATAAAAGGCGAGGTGAAGAAGATGTTTGATCAACACCCAACGTTAGAAATGTTTTTTCAGCAACTTGGATTGGACTCGAGTCCCGAGGCGATTGATGAGTTTATCAAGACCCATCAAATTGGCATGGACGTGCCTTTGCACAAGGCGCCGTTCTGGTCGAAATCCCAGCATGATTTCCTGATTGGTCAGTGGAAAAAAGATGATGAATGGGCAATTTTAGTTGATGTCCTGAATGAACAATTACATAGCGAAGCCCAAGGTTCTGGGTCATGTGATTTATAAATGAGTATTTAAGGATTTATGCCAGTTCTTATTTTAGGGATGGTAAAGGTCTTATTTTTAGTTTAGAGCATATAACAGGAGCAAGTGGATCATGTTCGAACAACAGCCAACTTTAGAATTATTATTTGAACAATTGGGTTTGCCTTCTGATGAAGCCGCAATTAATGAATTCACCCATACCCATCAGTTGCCATCTGAAGTCGCTTTACCGGATGCCGAATTCTGGAGTGAGGGCCAAAGTGCATTCTTACGCGAGCACTGGCATCAAGATGATGAATGGATTGTGATTATTGACAAACTGAACCAGCTGTTACATGTCGAAAGTGACAAGCAAGGTGTTTAAATTATAGTCTACAAAAAGAAACAACAAACCTAGTCAAATGACTAGGTTTTTTTTGTCTTATCTTATAAGTTAGATCTATAAATAATTACAATTTATCTGATATAAGGAGGGCGACATGCTCATGAAGAACCAACCATCCTTAGAAATGTTATTTTCTCAACTCGGTCTGGCCAATAGCGCTGCTGCCATTGAGTTGTATATCCGGACTCATCAACTTCCAGCAGGCCTGTCCTTGCATGAGGCACCATTCTGGAATAAATCCCAGCGTTCATTATTGATTAGTCATCTGGTACAGGATGATGATTGGGCAATCTGGGTGGATGAGCTGAACCAGCAATTACACATGGATGCCTACAGACGTCAGCCTGCTTAACTGTGTTATATCTTGGTATTACTTAAAAAATGAAAGTGATGCTCAAAAGAAAACGCCTCAAATGAGGCGTTTTCTTTGACGCTGTTAAGCTTAATGCATTTTACTTTTTAATATTTTGATAAACCATTCCTGCTGACGATAATCACTAAAGGCATGATGCTGCTGCAACAATTCCAGTTCACATTCAACCGTTTTGGTGTATTTACCTAACCAGTGACGTGTCAGGGCTGGCTCATTTTTACTGGCACTGGCATAAGCCAGGAAGAAATAAATATCGCCATGTTCATAACTGGCCATCGGCTTAAGAATTTGCTGGGTAATCAGGGCAAAATGCTGCTCTTTGGTCAGTTCAAAAAACATCATATAAGCCTTGGCCAGATGCAAGGATAAATTGATATACATGCGCAGCGGCATTTCTTCAAATTCCACCCGGCCTTGTTCAAGTAAGACAATCGCTTCTTGCAGGAAATGTCGCTGTTCCTGACGCAGCTCACTTAAAGTCACCAGCTGTAAACGAAGATCAGCACGTTCAAGCGTTAATTCTGGCGTATTGCCTTTTAAGTACAATTGGTCAGTTTCACCCAGTCGCTCAATAATCTGCTTGGTTGTTAATCGCATCAACGCAATCCTCATTTCTCAATAATGCCTATATGAGGTTAAAAAAATAAATTTAAAGCATGAGCGAGCATTAGATTAAGGCTGTATCGCTTCTTAACCAGGCCGTAATGGATAGACGTTGCTGTTTGGAAATTAAAACTTCATGTAACAAATCACTCTGGAACAGTACAATCCGGTTCGGCTGTGGCTGAATAATATGCCACTGGTCATTTTTATCTTGCAGACGCAATTCTCCCCCCCAATCTGCCTGCCATTGTTCATGCAGATAATACACACTGGAAATCATTCGGCCATTTTTAGCTTGAGGATTGTCACGATGCAGCGCATAAAACTCGCCAGCGTGATAGCAGGCAAAATGTGCTTCGATTTCTTTAATGCCTAAATAAAACGCGCGGTTTAAAGCTTGAGAAAACTGTTGCAGGGTTTGAGTGTGTAGGTGGGAAATTTGAAATTCAGGTCGTAACCAAAGAATATGATCACTACGGATGTTGCTGACGACGCCATTTTGAATGGCTGCATTACGAAATTCGTTTAAGTGGCTTAAGCATTCCTGACTTACCGCATGTTGATATTCACTAGAATAAGCATCGTCAACAATACTAAAGCCATGTTGATCTAAATCATCTAAGATTTGATCAACATTCCAATCCCCTGGGATGATAACAGCTTCCATTTTTTTCAATTCTCGATAGTGTGGCAAAACAGGTTCGCTATTTTAGTGTAAGAATCGTGCCTGAACGAAACTATTTTTCATGTTAAAATAGCTGTTGATATTAGGAATTAATGAAACATGAATTACCGTCACTCTTACCACGCAGGCAACTTTGCCGATGTCATGAAGCACGTTTTATTGCTTCAGTTGTTGACTCGACTGAATGCAAAAGACAAACCTTATCGCTATGTAGATACACATGGTGGTGCGGGTAAATATGATTTATCGACTGCTGAAGCGCAAAAATCTGGTGAGTTCTTAAACGGTATTCATCGTCTTGTTAAACTGGATGACTCGATCAAGCGTAATGCACCTGAAGGTGTACAACAATATTTGAAAGTTGTTGAGAAAATGCGTGAAAACTTTGGTAAGGGTGCTTATCCCGGTTCACCTTGGTTTGCCCTGGAAGGCATGCGCGAGATTGATAAAGCGACCATTTTTGAAATGCAACGTGATGTGTTTCAGCAGCTTCGTCATAATATTTTTGACAAGCGTGCCGGTTTGCATGAGCGTGATGCTTATGAAGGTCTTTTGGGGGTGATTCCGCCGAAAGAAAAACGTGGTCTGGTGATGATCGATCCACCTTATGAGCTTGAGCGTAAAGATTTTCCACAATTGGTAGAATTACTGGTTGCCGCTTATAAGAAATGGCCGACAGGTGTATTTGCTGTTTGGTATCCAATTAAAGACCGTGCCATGATTGAACGCTTCGAGAAAAAAATGTTCAAGACCGGCATCCGCCGTCAACTGGTGTGTGAAGTCTGTGTATGGCCGGATGACACCCCGGTCGGCTTGAATGGTTGTGGTTTGCTGGTGATTAATCCGCCTTGGAAATTCTCTGAAGATGCAGATGAAGCACTACAATGGTTATTCCCACATCTTCGCATGAGTGAAAATGGTGGTCACGCTGCAGTTCGCTGGTTAGTCGGCGAATAATTTTTTCAAAGCACAGGTCATAGCTAGGATCGACAAGAATGACAAATATAAGCAAACCGGAACGCGACTCTTCAAAAGACTTGCCTTTTGATGGCATCACCTTTGAGGTGGAAGAAGAGGAACATACCCAGGAAGGGCAGAAAGTTAAGCGTCGAGGCATCTATCTATGGCCGAACCTGATTACAACCGCTGCGTTGTTAGCGGGTTTCTACTCCATTATTGCCAGTATGAATGGCAATTTCCAGCAAGCGATCTATGCAATTTTTATTGCGGCTTTGCTGGATGGTTTGGATGGGCGTGTGGCGCGTGCGATTGGTGCGCAAAGTCCGTTTGGTGAACAGTTTGATTCGCTTTCCGATATGCTGGCTTTTGGTGTTGCTCCCGCGATCTTGATGTATAGCTGGGGTTTGAGTGATTTAGGCCGGATTGGTTTGGCCGCCTGTTTTGTCTATACCGCCTGTGCTGCTTTTCGTCTGGCCCGCTTTAACGTACAGATTGGCGTGGTAGACAAGCGTTATTTTATTGGTGTGGCCAGTCCATTGGCAGCTCTCATGATTGTTTCGCTGGTCTGGGTCGGTTTAGATTTTCCTGAAATTTTCGATATTCGTGAAGCATCCATTCAGATCATTAACGCCGTTGTCATTATTGCGGTGGGCTTGTTGATGATTTCTAATATCAAATATTATTCATTTAAGACTGTAGAGCGTAAACGCGTTCCGTTTTTTGTATTACCAATTGCCGTATTTGTCTTTGCTGCGATGACTTATAATATTCCTGTCGGCATTCTGGTAATTTCTATTCTCTATGCCTTATCTGGTTTTGTGACCACCTTTATGGCAAAAAGATCGAGTAGATTATAAAAATATAAGGAGTCTGAGATGCGGTTTCTTCAAGATTTTTTAGATCGTTCGAAACAGCTGAATCAGACTCCAACTGTTTCGCATTATCCTGCCTATCATGGCCCCAACTCAAAATATAAGATTATTCATCAAGGTTTGATGATTCCTGGACTTCCGGCGCCGCTGCACTATCTAAATTTTCTCAGCATTATCGGGCAGCCGAATGCACCGATGCTGGCCAATCCCAGTGCAATTCAAACCAACGCACTGGATACCGCTACGGTGATTTGCAGCACGAGTTCGCATATGGTCGGCCAACTGCATCGTTATTCAGTACAGCAGGACTGTAACTTTGATGCTGGCTTATTTCAGTTTTTAGATCGGGAGCAACTGAGTGGGGCCTTTCCTCATTTTCGTTTGCAGCGTTTTGACTCGGAACTCAGTTTCGATTTAAGCATTCATACCACTCAGCTCATTTCCCACTTTAGCCAGGTGAGGTTTTCACTTGCCGAGCACTGGTCTTTGCTGTGCTATTGCCAGGGCACATTAAAATATAAACAACAGACATATAATATTGATAGCCTCGGAAGTTTTGAATATGCACGAAGTTTCAATTTCCCTTATCTGCCTTTGGCCTTCCTGACTTATCAAATTATTAACCTGAGTGAAAACCGGCAGCTACTGTTGGCGCAAATTCGGGATGGAGTGAATAGTATTGTTCAGTCTCGGATGTATTTGCGTGATTTAAACAAGATGCAGACTCAGATGTTTGACCAAAAAGTGTATTTTAAAGTCCATCGTGTCTATCCGCGCGTCACTACGCCGAATGGGCAAAATATGTATTTGCCACGTGAATTTGAATGGTGTTACGAAGCTAAAGATGGCACCTGTATCTGGGTACAGGGACAAAGTCGTGGCGATTTTAAATTTGGCCTGGCTGCGGGCTATGTCGGCAGCTTCAGCTATCAGGTAAAAATAAATGAAGAGACTGAAAATGGTGAAGGGGGTTACTGTGAATACATTGATTGCCGTCCTTTGCGCTTTCAGGAGCAGGATAAAGCCGACAAACTTCTCACGCATTTAGCTAATTCTGTACCTTTAATGCTCAAAAAATAGTAAAAACTGCATTTTCTGTAGAATAAATAAACAGTCGTTGGGTTTTTGCTGAATTATTTAAAAAATGGGGTTGTGTTGGGTGTGAAATGCTGTAGAATGCACATCCATCGGCGGTGATGTTGATTAAAACTTGTTGAGAAACAAGGATTTAGCTCAAAGGGTTTAAATCTGGAAGTCTTGAAGAAGTTTGAAAATAATCGACTAAACCTGTTGACTCTTTCGAAATAAAGAGTAATATAGCCGACCTAGCTTGCTGCTGACGAAGTAGCAAGAAGATCATTAAGAGATTATGAAGAACAACTTGTGTGGATTTTTACTGGTTGATCGATCGAAATTATTTTCATTGATTGATGGTAGAAATGACTCGAAGTTTATTTGAGAAATATTTGTCAGAAAATTGATGAGCCAAGATTG
>NZ_VOYB01000011.1:0-97225 GCF_013420445.1 Acinetobacter sp. YH01006
GGCGAAATTGGTAGACGCACTGGATTTAGGTTCCAGCGCCGCGAGGTGTGAGAGTTCGAGTCTCTCCGTCCCCACCATCATATTAAAGCAAGGCTGATGCCTTGCTTTTTTATTGCCTGAAATTTATTTAATCAAGATAAAAAGAAAAGCCCGTCGAAACGGGCTAAAGATTGGAGAATAGAGTTGCTGAATCAGTGGAATAATTTATTTATTTTTTTGATTGAAAATAACCTGCATCAGGCTTTTAAATGATCTTCAAATTCCTCACCCAGCTGGATCGCGAGTGCATTGCCGGCCAGATCACAGGTGACCAGACCGTATTCTTTTTTGAAACTGAAACTGAAACCACGATCATCAGCCAGGGTGCGTACGGAATATCCTAATTTTTCTAACCATAGTCGAAATGCAATCAGATTTTTAGCTTTAACCACTTTTTTCACGAGATCACTCCTTCATCATTGTTCTATCTTAAATAAGGGTGAGAAATTTTGTTTTAAAGGGCAAATTCCCATATTTAATTAATTTAATCTAATTTGAATGTTTAGTGAACATCGTATGCTCGCTAAAGAAGCAGTTTATGACTTAAGTAAATGATTTTTATCATATTGAATAGGTTGTAACTAAATATTAAGTTTTTATAGCATGTAAATAAACTTAATTATACTTTAATTTCAAAGGCTTATTTTGCTATTGATCTAAATTTGAACTTTATCAACGCCATAAAATGTAAGAATAAGGGAATGCCGAAGCATCGGCATATTAAGCTTGCATTGATTATTTAATCGGATCATTAGCAGCTGCTGGTTTTCTGAGCTATCGTTTGAGATGCATGCCCTATACTATCAAAAATGTAATTCTTGAATTAAATACGATTGCCATGACTGAGCTGACGATTGAACACAATGTGAATCAGAAAATTGAATGGATGCAGCAACAGGGCTTAGATCCGGTTGCTGTGATGCTGGGACATGAGGACTGGTTGAATTTTACAGTGCAATCGAAAGTAGCCTATACGCCGTTTGGTAGTGCACGTCGTTATCAACCGGCCTTAGCTGGTTTGCTGCTGGTACGTGTTGACGAAATGCAGGCAGTGCGTGTCGTCACTCAAGACGAACTGGATGCTTATGCGCAAAGTCACCAGATTCTTTAATATGGATCTTTAACTCTAGAACTGATCCTTCAGGGTTCTCAAGCGCTGAAACTCTTCCACACTATCCGCACGCAGGAAAGGATTGGTTTGTAATTCATCTTCAATGCTGCTTGGCAGCGTGCACTGGCCTAACATACGCAAGCGTTCGATATGCTCGAAGCGTTCCAGAATTGCCTGATTGTCCGGTTCGACATGTTTGGCAAACTGGGCATTCGAGAGGGTGTATTCATGTGTGCAATAGACCTGCGTACGCGGCGGTAAGGCTGCCAGACGTGACAGTGAATGATACATCTGTGAATAAGTACCTTCAAAAACCCGGCCACAGCCCATGGCAAATAAAGTATCGCCACAGAACAGCACATCAATCGCATCAATGAAGTAAACGATATGGCCTAATGTATGGCCTGGTACTGCGATCACTTGAACATCTGCCCCATGAAAGCTGAACTGTTCTTCATGCTCAAGTGGATGCGTGATAAACGGAATTTTACTGAGTTCTGCACGCGGGCCATAAACAGGCAGATTTTGTCCCTGAATTAAGCCGGGCACACCGCCAATATGGTCTTTATGCCAGTGCGTTAACCAGATTTGACTTAAGATTAAACCGTGTTCGGCACAATAATCTTGCACCAATCCTGCTTCGGTCGGGTCAATGACTGCGACCTGATGAGAAGCCGTATGTTCCAGCAACCAGATATAATTTTGCAGCGAGTTCTGGACATCAATACAGTGAATTTTAAAAGGCATCATAGCGCATTAGACCAAATGAAGATTGAGAATAAAGTAGCATAATTTCAGATGCTCTGGGCTTGCAGATATTATCTGCTCATCCGGGATAATTTTTGTTTATGTCCCATTTAAAAAATTATACGTCCGAATCATCAACGCTTACCGCCTTGCCAATGCTATAAAATTGTCCACCAGTCACATGATGAGTACTTTTCCATTCTTCACTCACTACATGATAATGTCAGTGACTGTCGCGGAAGATCTGATCATCGGCATAGGCAGCAATCATCTTGCCAATAAACAGATCATGCATTTGCTGGTTATGCGGCCCGGGAATCAGCTCGCAGAGTATCCATGCAGCACAGCCTTGCCCAGAGAAATATCAAAACCAGAGAATTTAAATAACCTTAGGCCAGATGGTGCCAATTTTTCAGGTACATCATGTAGGCTCAGCCTACCTAGCCGATAGGATTTTTCTAGGAGAATACTTTGAAGATGGGGGTTGGTCATACCGCATCATTCACTATATTGGTGTATTTAAGTGGCTAGATTAGTTAGATTATTAGCATATTCAAGTTCACTCTTGCAAAAAAGCTTTTAAACTAGAGATTGTGATATTGAGGACTTCAGAAAATGAAAATGTACCAGGTCGATGCGTTTACCACGGAACTGTTTAAAGGAAATCCAGCTGCGGTGATTGTGCTGGAGGACTGGCTCGAAGATGAACTGATGCAAAATATCGCCTTGGAAAATAATCTGTCTGAAACAGCTTTTGTGAAAATAATTGATGCAGAAAATTATGCTATTCGCTGGTTTACCCCGACCAAGGAGGTGGATTTTTGTGGTCATGCAACCTTGGCCAGCAGCTTTGTATTATTCAATCAATTTGGTACGGCAAAAACGATCCAGTTTCATGTGAAAGATCTGGGGATCTTTGTGGTTGATCAGGATACAGATGGCAAGATCAGAATGAACTTTCCAATTCGCCGCGCAGTAGCCGTCACAGAATATCCTGAAGCCTTAAGACAGGCATTGAGCAAACCGTTTAAGCAGGTTTATCTGAATGCACAAGGTTATATTGTCGAATATGAGTCAGTACAGGATGTGCTAGATGAATCACCTGATTTTGAATTATTAAAACAATTAAATGGCAAGCGTACCGCGATTACTGCTCAGAATAGCTTTTTAGATGTCGCGATTACCTCGCAAGATACACAATATGATTGTATTTCACGTTATTTTGCACCGAGTAACGGAATCAATGAAGACCCGGTCACAGGGTCTATTCACACCGGAATTGCGCCACTTTGGGCAGACAAACTGGGTAAAAATGAACTGGTCGCTTATCAGGCATCAGCGCGCGGTGGTGTACTTTATTGTGCCTTGCAAGATCAGGAACGAATTGAAATTTCGGGTTATGGCAAATTATATATGCAGGCTGAACTTTATCTTTAATCTCTGATTACATAGATATGCATGTCGTCAGGCAAGGCGGCATGTTATTTTAATGATTCAATTTAGAAAAGACTATTCAGAATAAGAATCATTCTCTAAAATGAGCGCGAATAAAAATTTACATTGAAAATCTGGATGAATAATGTTGGTACGTTATAAGAATTTAAGCTTGGCGATTTTGTTGTCGGGTTGTAGTGCGCTGAGTTTTGCACAACCTGTTTTGGTGAAAACTGAACAGAATGTGGAGGAGTATCGTCTTGATAATGGTTTACGAATTATCCTGGCACCGAATGATAAAGAAAATAAAATTTTTATGAATACGGTGTATTTGACCGGTTCACTGAATGATCCTAAAGGAAAAGGTGGTCTGGCGCATCTGCTGGAACACTTGGCTTTTAAAGGCACTAAAAATGTCAAAGGTGATGAATTTCAGCGTCGGCTCGATCAATATACCTTAATGACCAATGCCAGTACCGATTATTATTCAACCAAATATACCAATGTCATTCGTCCTGAAAAAACGGCGCTCAGTGAAGTGATTTTTCTTGAAGCTGAGCGTATGGATCAGCTGGTTCTTCAGGAAAAATATGTACCAACCGAAATTGATATTGTAAAGCGCGAACGTGAAATTCGTCTGGATCAGCCATTTTCAGTACTCATGGATCAGGTGTTTAAGTCGGCTTATGGCAATCAGTATTTGGGCCGTTTACCGATTGGTGATCTGAATGAGCTGCAATCCATCAATATGCAGGAATTGAACCAGTTTTACCGGAGCTGGTATGCACCGAATAATGCCTTTATGGTCATTTCAGGCAAGTTTGATAAGGCGGAAGTATTAAAGCAGATTGATAGCCATTTCAGTCCGATTCAATCGCGAAGTGTACCGGCGCAAGTGAAAGTTCCGGCTTTAAAACCTGAGCAGATTCAACAGCGTGAATTTACTGTGCAAAAGGGCAGTGATCTGGCCAAATTCAATATTTATCTGAATGGCCCGGATGAAAAGATCAAGACTGCTTTGGCTGTTTCACCGACGCTCTATACCTTGCAACCGAGCGGGCATTTATATCAGAGCATGGTGGAAAGTGGAAAGTCGACCATGGTGCAATCTAGCACCTGGTTAGATAAAGACTTTAATCTGGTGTTTATGGGCGCGATCTATGCACCCAATCATCAGCCAAAAACTGTGGAACAAAGTTTGATTCAAGGCGTAGAGCAAAGCCAGCCATTTACCGAGGCCGAATTAAACCGAGTTAAAAACCTGACCCGCAATCAGGCTGATAATATTAAAAATAGCGCGACTGCATTAGGTTCACGTTTAAGTGATTATGCCGTGGCTTATTCGGGTGACTGGAGCCAGTATTTTAAAGATCTGAATGCGATTGAAAACCTGAATGTGAGTCAGGTCAATCAGGTCTATAAAGGCTTTCTAAAACCTGAATATCGTATTTCTGGCAATATCCTGCCAACACCTGAAGATCAGAAAAAAGCGCAGGAAGTGACACAGACGGAAGCACCGAAAAAAACACTGGACCAACAGGCTGAGACAGAAGAGCCTTTAAAGGATGTCAGTGTTTATCAGGCGGAAGTGAAGCAGTATGTAGCGCAATCCAAGCAGTATTTATCTGCCAAGGACAAGCAGATTCAGCGTGGTAAGTTAAAAAATGGCATTAAATACGCGCTATTCCCAACCAATATTCGCGATGACAAGGTGTATGCCACAATTTCTCTGGATTTTGGGACTGCGCAAAGCCTGATGAATAAAGGCGAGATTCTGGATCTGACCGCGTATTTAATGCTGCGCTCATCGGAAAGCCAGAGCTTGCAGCAGATTGCTGACAAAATTATCGAAGTAGGCGGTTCAGCGACTGCCAGCCCATCGAGTAATGGCCTGAACATACAGATCAGTGCCAAAAAAGAGAAGTTTGCAGAGTTTTTCCAATATGTGGTTGATGTACTAAAAAACCCTGCATTTGAGCAAAGCCAGTTTGATTTGATCAAGGGTCAGACCTTATCCAGTCTGGATCGTCCTTATACCGAGCCAGATACAGTGTCGAGCCTCACCATGGCGCGAACCATCGAAGTTTATCAACCCGGTGACATTCGTTTCCATTTTGAACCTGAACTGGCCACCAGGCAGTTTAAAGCAGCCACTCGTGAGCAAGTGGTCGCTTTGTATCAGCAATTCTTTAAAACGCATCATGCACACATTGCAGTGACTGGGGAATTTCAGCCAAAATCTATACAGAAAATGCTGAAAAATAGTTTTGCGGACTGGAAAGCGGCACAGCCTTATGAACGCCTGAAATCAGAATATCGAAGCTATCCAGCCCAAAAAATTCATGCCTTGTCTGAACAACGTGAGTTCGGTAGTTATCAGGCATTGCTGACCTTCCCGGTGGGGGCAGACCATGCAGATGTACCTGCTTTACAAGTCTTTCGTCATATTCTGGGTGACTCTCAACTGTCTTCCCGTTTGGCTCAGGAATTACGTGAAAAAAATGCGCTGGTCTACGGTTTTAGTGCCCATGTTCAGTTTAATGAATGGGCCGATTCAGGTGCTTTGGCACTGGGTGCCAATTATACCGCAGGTAAATCTGCACAGGTTTCTCAAACGGTGCATCAGGTACTCAATGAGCTGCTAACACGTGGTGTAACTGAACAGGAAGTGGAAGCGGCCAAAGCCAGTATTTTGAAAAAACGTGTCAATGCACTGGAAGATGATCGCCGTATTCACAGTATGTTGGTTCCTCAACTGGAAAAAGATCGTAAGCTGATTTACCGTGAAAAACGTGATCAGGCGATTGCCCAACTGACGAAAGCCGATATTGATGCCGTGATTAAAAAATACATCAAGCTGGATCAGTTGGTCGAAGTGATGGCTGATCAGTACGGTAAGCAAGTTAAAACATCATAGTGTTAATAAATAAAAAATCCTCTTACTTAAGGGGATTTTTTATTCTTCAATATAATTAAAAGCTCTAATTTAAGTTGCTTTTCTGGTAAGCAGGATTCTACCTAAAACGCCAGATAGCACAGCACTGGGTAAGTTCCACCAGAAAGTGGCAAAAAGAACAGGAAAATCCCAGCTGATACTAATATTGCTCCAACAGCGATATCTTTATTAAAAGCGAAGTGAATAATATGTTGGTAATAATATGATGCGATTAAACTAGAAAAGATTGCTCAGCAAGTATAGAAAAGCCTATCTGATCGGGGACTCGCGATTATTTCCTCCCAGAGCATATGTATTTTCCTTCTTTCTTTAAAAATCCAGACGCTTCTTATAATTTATAAAATGCTTTCGCATTCTCATAAAAAACTGGCTTTAACGCGTTTTCATCATAGTCCTGCACAATATCGCTAAAAGCATCAATGATATTCACGAGTGAGCTGCTGACACTGTCCATTGGAAAGTTGGAAGCAAACATCAGGCGTTCAGAACCAAAGCAATCTAAGGCATGCTGAATCAGGGGAGCTGCATGTTCCAATAATTCCTGTTTAGTTGCCAGCCGTTTCTGCTGATGAAAATCATGACCTAAAACGGGCATAAACAGGCCAGACATTTTAGTCGATACATTTTTGCACTCGGACAGTTCAGCCAGTTGATCTTGCCAACTTGAAAATATCTGGGCGCGTTCTTGTTCAGTCTTGCCTGTAGCTTTGCCCACCTTGCCAAATAAGCCGGCAGGCGTACCGAGGTGATCTAGTGCGATGGGTGTTTTAGGAAAGGCTTTGGCCAGTGCAGTCACATCCGCAATCTGGCTCGAATAGACCCAGGCATCAAAACTTAAGTCTTGCTTGGCCAGTTCTTCAAATCCTTTCAGGAAGTTTTTATTACGGTAGAGATGTGGCTCATCGGTCCAGGCATGAATCCCTTTGTCTGGATGTACCGCAGCCATTTTACGAATCCCGCGAAATTTGGGAGAAGCTTCGCGATGCAATTCAATCAACTGTTTAAAGTTTTTCTGCCGCGGATCCGCCGTAGCGACAATGCCACCGAGCTGGATATTATGCTGATCAAAAGGAAGTCCGGCCACAAAACGGGTTTCATCCACCACGCCTGTACCTTTCTGATCATGCCAGCTGGCTTCAACATGCACAATTTGTTCGACTTCATAATGCCCTAGATCTTTGTTGTAGTTCGCAGGCAGATAAGGGGCGGTCAGATGCTCGGTCAGGCCAATGGTCTCAATCACATCTTTAGGTTTGAGCAGCCGCACCATTTTGTCCAGTAATTTAGGATATTTGCCAAACAGTTTTACGGCAAATGCTGCTGCGTGTGGGGTGTTGTACGGATCCCATTGGTGAATATGTGGGTCAATGATGGGAAAGGGAAGCTGCTGCATAGGATGTCTTGTTTTAGTGTATTTATTATTCAATTTATATGGGGCTAAAATCAGTTCGAAGTCAAGATGATAAATTACAGCAAATAAAAAAGCCCCGAGGGGCTTTTCGTATTTTAATCAATGATCGTGCTTGTGATCATGGTTATGCTTGTTGGCATGAAACTCTTCATTGTGACGGAAACGCAAATAGTTTTCGAACTGTTCACAGTATTCATCATAGTTATCTTCCAGCATCATTTGGAATTGCTGCATAATATAAGACATCACCTGATCTTTGGCATCGCGCATTTCGTTGCCATCTTTAAAGTTATTCGCTGCCACCCAGGTATTGAAACGGGCAGTACCAAATAACATGGCTGCACTGACTTGACCGCGCTTATCACTCGGTTTTTCCTGCGAGCCTTTTTCTACACGACAAAACTCGTTGGCTTGTTGAATAAATTCATCAGCACGTTCAAAGAATGCCGCATTTAACGCTTCTTCTTCGGTTACATCGGTTGCTTCAATCTTTTGAACCATGAATTTTTCCTGACCATCATAAAATCTTAATGGCTAATTATAGGCAAAGCCTTGCAGAAACTAAACCTTTGCCTTAATCTAAAAATAGCCTAAGCATATAAAAGTGAATGCCATGCAGGATGCGATTGCAGTACAAAGTCTGAAAAGTGATATTGCCTTATTGCGCCAGAATATCTGGCCACCGGCAAATCTGGCCAATGTCGAAGGTCTGCCGATTTATTATGGAACCAAATCGCAGGTCGAAGAATATTACACCCAGTGGCTTGGTCTGATTGAAAGGGCGCAGGATCTGTTTCAACCTTTCATGGACGATGAAACCCTGGATGCTATCCATCTTCCCAGTCATTTAAACTTGCCGCTGTTTTATTTTCATGTTGACCGCATCAGGCTAAATAAAACCCGGGCCAAAGAATCTAAAACTTTCCGTGGGGTGGCCAGCCTGATTGAAAAATGCGGGCAGTTTGAACCTGAGCAGGTTGCAGCCATGCGACACTGGCTCGACAGTGACGATACCGCGGCTTTGGTGGCACACCGCGAATTTGTAGACTTACGTACTTATGTGTTTCAGCATGGTCAAAGTGAATATACACGCACCCGTTTTTATGTGAATGGTATCGTGCTGAGTGTCGAGCCACATTTTGAACTGATCGATGCCCGTGATAAACCACGTAAGCAACGCAGTGATAGTTATAATGACCCTCTGGCCGATAATAATACCTGGAAAGTGTTTGGTAAATATCGCTAGCCCGGTTTTACCAGAAGGGTTTGGTATTTTCAGCAAACTGTTGTAAGCGAACAGCTGCCTCGGCAGATAAACGTTCTTGTTCAGCAGTCAGCCAGCCTAGCACAAACCAGGCTTTGCTATTTTGCTTGACATACGGTCTAAACAGTTCGTCTGCCACAAACAGGTCGTTATAATGCCCCAAGCTTTCCTGTAAGGGTTTTAGGGCTTTCAGATAAGTTTTTACATCCTTTTCAGGAAATAAGCTCTGTAAAAATTCTACGTTATAGCGCAAGCGTTTCACCCGTTTACGCGTGCGATGCCGCGATTCAATATCCAGTTCCTGATAGTTTTCGGCATCCTGACAAATTTGCTGATGTAACTTGCTCAAACCTTTACACAAAATTTTATGCGAAGATTTGGCTTTGCTATGCGTTTTTTCCTGACTAAAGCTGAGTAGTTGCAGTATCAAGTCCACTGTAGCTGAATGTCTGAACAGCGCGCTAATATCTGGCTGTTTTTGTCGATGTGGTGGTAATTTTAATAAGGGTGAGCCGGCTTTTTCCAGTTGCGGAATCAGACTTTCTGCAAGGGCATCGCGATCTCGGGTAGAACCGAGTTGCTGGAAAATGTCCCGCAGCTGTTCCTGCCATTCAGGCTGCACATGCTCGGTCACGGACTGAAAAATTTTAAAGGCACTGCGTAAGCGCCGGATCGCGACACGTACCTGATGCACATGATCGCTGTTATAATGATTAGCGGCAATCGCAGTTGCATTCGGAAAAAGATGAGCCAGACAGTTGGCTACGATTTTCTTTAAAATAGTAGCAATCTGATCTTTCTGCTCAAGTTCTAATGGCAGCTGATGCTGCACAGGCAGACTTTCTTCACCCTGTAATAGGGCATAACCGCGTTCCGATTTGCTCCGGGTATCTAGCCATAAAGCATAATGTTGTACCCAAGGCTGAATGAAATCAATTAACTCATTCAATTGACCGGATTTAAGCTCAAATTCGACTTCATAAATATCAATGGCTTGATCCTTATGGCGAATTTCCCCTACATCAAAGGCAATCTCAATCTGGCTATTTTGATGTGTTTCGGTCAGCACATAACGCGCGACATCTGTTTCAAATTGCAGAATAAGCGGTATATCCAAATCGCCAAGCGCCTGTTTCAGAATCTTTTTTGCCGGTTTGTGTTTGCGATATAACTGAAAATCACAGCTTTCAGGTGGGCTTTTTAATGTATGTTCAAGTTCAAAACGTTCAAATTGCTGCTCAGTAGGTGATTTCAGGGTTTGTACCCATTGCTGGTCTTCTAGACGTTGTCGCAAGGCGATTTGATGTTGTTGGAGTTGTTGTGCTTCAGTATCGAAGTAACGCGCACATAAACGATGCCGAGTCGGCTGAAGCTTCTGGAAGTCCTGTTCAAATTGTGCACGTGACTGTGACGGAATCTGGAATTTAAGCTCTATTTCTGCCATCGGGTCATTCCTTCTCGATGTAGGTTATACAGATCAATATAGCTCAAAGATTAGCCACAGTGTGATGTGCTTCTGCAACAAAAAAAGCACGCCGTAGAGGGAGCGTGCTTTGAAATGTTCTTAAAGATATTTATTTGAGGAATTTACGGCTCACCAGGAACTGTTCTGTCGCCTCAAGCAGTTTCTGGGCATAGACTTCCTGTTTAGCAGTCAGCCAGCCTAATACAAACCAGTCACTCGCTTCCAGTTCAGTTTGCTGAATATACACTGCCGAAGAGGCCAAGGTTTGATATTCACCGGCTGCAAGTTGTGCATCATTCAGCGCTTTGCTGTACTTCTGCAAGTTTTTGACGTCATAGATTGTGGTTAAAATCGGGAAGCTGAATTTGAGTTCCTGAATCCGGCTTGCTAATTGATCCAGACTTTCAAAATTGTTAATTTCAGTCTGGTTCATCTGTTCTTGCAGCACTTTATACTGTTGTTGCAGCGTGGTTTGTGCAGCAGTTTTTAAATCCAGAGCAGCATGTTCATCTTCAGTTAAACTAAAAGTCAATAACTCCAGATAATGATGCACATTTTGCGTTGATTTGACTAGATTGCCCAGTTTTTCCTGAGCATACAGAATATCTTTACTCAGATTTTCCGCAGTGGTCGGATTTTGCAGGAAGCTGGCCAAGCTGTTTTGCATATGCTGCAAATGTTGTAAATGCTCGAACTGCTGCTTAAAGGCAGCCATTTGATGTGCCCATTTGTCCGAAAGCTGCGGATGCCAGTCTTTAAACAGCAGCAAAGTGAGATATAGCTGATCCAGTGCCAGTTGAGCCTGCTGAATATGTTCCTGCTGTGCAACCTGAGCTGAAATCGCGGCGATATTTGGCAATAAATGTTGCATCTGCTGCGCAATCAGACTGCATAGGGTTTTACCAGCGCTGTCTTTTTTACTGATCTGGAACTCTTTGGCGAAGGTGGCCGGGCTCACGCGTTGTGAGGTGGCCAATAAATTACCGATTTCTGCCTTGCTGCGTACATCGAGCCAGAGCTGATATTTCTTGACCCATTCAAAACTGAACGCCAATAAATTGTGTATCAACCCACTTTTTAGCTCAAACTCGACTTCATGTACCTCTTGTTCAGCATCTCGGGTACGGATCTGCCCAATATCCAGACTGACTTCGATTTGTGTGTCTTGGTATTCAATTACACGCAAGGTGCGGGCAATATCGGTTTCGAATTGCAGTTGTAGCTGATCAGACTGATTGCCGAGCGCATGGCTCAGAATCGCCTGTGCTTCTGAGGACTGGGTATAAATACTTAAATCCAGTTCAGGAGATTCAGTTAATTCCCCCAGATCATGATTATGTTCAAAGCGTTCAATATGGCTTTTACCGGCAGCTTTCAGGGTTTGCACCCAGCGTGTACCTTCCAGACGCTGACGTAGTGCTACCCCGTGCTGGGCCAGTTGACGGTCGGCAGTATCATAATATTTGGCTTGAAGCTGGATCTGTTGAGACTTTTTCGGATCAAGTGCCTTGAGCAGCGCAGTGCGTCGTGCCGCAGGAATCTGGAACTTGAGTTCAACTTCAACCATAATGATTTTCCTATCTGTTTAGTACACGCCAGCATGTACTGATATTTTTCGCTTTAATGAGATGCTGAAAATTCGGCGGGCAATCGCCGCAATTATATTTTTAGATGTATGCGTGGCAGATTGTAACCAAAATCAAAATGCATGTAAGACTTGACCTGCATATAAAAATATTGAACAGGAATTTAAATATTGGCTTTGAGCTGTTAATAGGGTTGCAAAGCGAGAGGAATTGCGGCTTTGCTTGGAAAATATCTAAGAATATTCGAGCAAATCAAGAGACTGTTAATTGGCCAAAATATACGCTAAGGTAAAAGAAAACATCAGGACGATGAGAAATGAATGTACAAGTACAGCCAGAGAATACCCATGTGATCGCGCATCAACCCCAGATGCCGATTGGCAATTATCATGAGTTTTACCGCTTTTATTTGACCGAACACCGGCATATGGTCAGTCGCCGTTTACATGTCGCAGGTAGCAGTATGGGCCTATATTGTTTTACTCAAGCCATTCGTCAAGGCAAACCACGATATTTTGCTTATGGTTTGCTTTCGGGTTATGCCTGTGCCTGGATTGGCCATTTTATCTTTGAACGCAATAAACCGGCCAGTTTTAAACAGCCGGTGTATAGCTTTATTTCAGACTGGCGTATGTTTGCGGATGTCCTGCGTGGTCGTCTCAGTCTGCTTGATCGCAAATACGATAAGATTTCAAGTTAAACTCAGGTAACTTTCATCGGATTGTGTGGCTAGGGAACATGATCTTTCGATAAAAGACTTGCAAGTCGCCATTTATTATTCTATTAATTGTGTTATTGCTTATTCAGTTTGATGGAATTTGATCAAAAGTTATAGTTTACTGAATAAAACAGTTTTCCAAGCCTGGAGCGACCTTCTCCGGGCTTTTTTTATATCTCTATTTTTTAAATAAATTTACTGACTTCGTTGCCATTATTGCGTAAATATTCATAGAACAAGTCATGCGGATCATACATAAAGAAAATGATCCTTTCTAGCTTTGAAACGTCTCCCCACAAACGTATTATTCAAAACTAGAAAGGATCGGGTGTCACCAACACAGGTATTTATTCTTCTGGTTATTTTCTGTGTCTAACGCTATTTAAGTCTTTTCGCGCTAATTGGGCCATCCCTGAAATTGGGTATTTTTTAATCTTTTTGAGTTTAATCTTAAAGAGGCTTAACAATATTGAAAATTTAAAGGCAAAAAAAACCGCTCTTAGAATTTTGCAACTTCTCCACCAAGTTATCTGCAAAATCCTAAAAGCGTTTGTCGGAGGGCGTAAGCATTAACACTTTATTATTTTTGTTATAAAGCGATTAAAACCCATATTTTATAGTCGGTATATCCCTGAAAATGGTGATATTTTAGATTTAACTGGAAAATTGCGCTAAAAAACTGCAAATCTGTTGCTACCCGGTCGCGGAAACAGCAGGACTGCGGCAATTAAACCGAGTTATGCCTATAATAGAGCCATCCTAGCAAGTGGCGAGCAAGATGCGCGGTTTATATTTAATTACCAATGATGATCCCGTAGAACTTTTATTGGCAAAACTGGAAGGCGCAATGGCCAATGGCGGCATTGCAGTATTGCAATATCGCCGTAAAAAAGTCGCCAAACAAGATCAAATTTACGAAATCGAGTATATGAAAGCCATGTGTGCTGAATATGGTGTGCTTTTTGTGATTAATGATGATCTTGAAATGGCCGTTAAATACGGGGTGGGTGTGCATTTGGGTCAGGATGACGGGTCTATTGTCGAGGCAGTTGCACGCTTGCCGAAAAATGTCTTGATTGGTCGTAGCTGTAATAACTCGCTTGAGCTGGCTGAACGGGCCATTGCCGATGGTGCAAACTATGTGGCATTTGGTGCCATCTATGCCACCGACAGTAAACCTGAAGCCGGTAATATTGGCTTGGAAACCTTAAAACTGGCCAAAGAGAAATTGAACGTGCCTTTATGTGCCATTGGCGGTTTAACGGTTGAAAATTCCAAAGAAGTCATTGAGTCAGGTGCGGATTATTGCGCCGTGATTAGTGATATATTGGGCTTACCGATGAATGCCATTCCTGAACGTTTAGATGAATGGTCTGCGCTTTTTCAAGCTACAGCATAAAATTTTTTGATTGATTTAATTTTGAGTCGAGTGCCTTCATGAGCTTATCTCCAAAGCAAGAACAATTGTTCAAACAAGCCAATAAACATATTCCGGGTGGCGTCAACTCACCTGTACGCGCATTTAACGGCGTCGGTGGTACACCGGTCTTTATCGAAAAAGCCCAAGGCGCATATTTGTATGATGTAGACGGAAAACGTTATGTGGACTATGTCGGTTCATGGGGACCGATGATTCTGGGTCACGCCCATCCTGCAATTATTCAAGCCGTTCAACAGGCCGCAGTAGATGGTTTAAGTTTTGGTGCGCCAACAGTTCATGAAACCACGCTTGCCGATATTATTTGCGAGATCATGCCGTCGATTGAATTGGTACGTATGACCAACTCGGGCACGGAAGCCACCATGACAGCGATTCGTTTAGCGCGCGGTTATACCGGCCGTGACAAGATTGTAAAATTTGAAGGCTGTTATCACGGTCACTCAGACTCGCTTCTTGTAAAAGCAGGTTCGGGCTTGTTAACTAAAGGTGAGGGCGAAGCAACGTCTGCGGGTGTTCCAGCTGATTTTGCCAAGCATACCATCACGCTTCCATACAATGACATTGCGACTTTAAAAGAATGCTTTGCCAAGTTTGGTGCTGAAATTGCCGGCGTGATTGTGGAGCCTGTAGCTGGCAACATGAATCTGGTGAAACCAATTGACGGTTTTCTGCAAGCGATTCGTGATGTTTGTAATGAGCATGGTTCAGTCTTTATCATCGATGAAGTGATGACCGGTTTCCGTGTTGGCTTAGGCGGTGCGCAGGCACATTATGGCGTAACTCCGGATTTAACCACATTGGGTAAAATTATTGGTGCAGGTCTGCCAGTCGGTGCCTTTGGCGGTAAACGTGAAGTGATGGAATGCATTGCGCCACTGGGTAAAGTGTATCAAGCAGGAACATTGTCGGGTAATCCATTGGCAATGCGTGCCGGGATTGAGATGTTCAAGCATCTTCGTGCTGAAGGTTTCTATGAAAACCTATCTGCGCAGTTGTCAAAACTTCTTGCAGGTTTACAAGCAGCAGCAGACGAGGCAGGCGTACCCTTTAAAACCCAACAGGTCGGTGGGATGTTTGGTCTGTACTTCACCGATCAGGAAGACATCACCAGCTTTGATTCGATGTTGAAATGTGATATCGATGCTTTTCGTAAATTTTTCCATGGCATGTTGAATCGGGGGGTGAATTTAGCACCTTCTGCATTCGAAGCTGGCTTCTTCTCGGCTGCACACAGCGATGAAGATATTGAATTTACCATTCAGGCTGCGATCGAGACTTTTGCTGAGATGAACGCTTAAATTTTAATTTTTTTAAAATCCTCCCTCTTGCGAAGCGGTGCTTTTCACCTTTTCAAAGGAGGGAATTTTATCTGTACAAATAATAAATTTCCCCTCTTTTCCTTGTGCCATATCTGGCTCAGGGTTAGGGGAGATTAAATGCTAAAATTATGGATATTCATTCATGCAAACCAAACACTATTTGACTCTAAGTGATGCGGAATTTCTATTGGATCACGCCCATCAATACGCAATTCAGAACAGCTTCAATGTCAGTATTGCCGTAGTCGATGAAACGGGCAATTTGCTTGCGATGAAACGTATGGATGGTGCAGCACCGATGACTGCAAATCTGGCCATTGAAAAAGCCAGATGCTCGGCGATGAGTCGTCGTCCATCCAAGCTGTTTGAAGATATTATCAAAGGCGGGCAGATGGGCTTTCTGACTATGGAAAGTTTCTCGGGAATGCTGGAAGGTGGCGAACCGATTCTGTATCAAGGGCAACTGGTGGGTGCGATGGGTGTATCAGGTGTGAAATCATTTGAAGATGCAGAGATTGCGCAGGTGGCGATTAAGAAGTTTTTGGCGCAGCAGAGCTAGACATTATACGCTTGAGAATGTACTTATCTTCTCAAGTCTAAGTTAAAAATAACTATCGGATAAGATAGTGATGCTGTTGTTTAACCATTTCATTATATTCTGTCGAGTTATACAGCTCTAAACAGCTCATTAATATGGCTGGCCTTGCTTGATTTTTATATACCTCAGTTTTTGCTTTCATAGATTGGTTTATATATTCTTTCAAATTTTTATACGCGGGTTCTTCATATGCACCCTGTTGGAAATACCCGCCCATCGCTAGAGCAGCCTCAGAACTGAGGGATTGATCCTGAGCCCTCGTCAGACAATAACTAAAGCCAAAATTTTTGATATTGAGCTCATCCGCATTTGATATGGATGGAATTAAGTCTTTTGCATAACATGCACTTATCACTAGACAACTAAAAAGTACAGCAATTATTTTCATTATCTTAAATTCCAAAACAGAATATCTGTGGTTCTTAGGCTCGGTGTATCATGAATAAAGTAGCAACTATCTCCACAATCATTTCCATTCCATAAAGTGACATGTCCAGAAGCATCTCCCCAACCAGAGACTTTAAAAATAATAATTCCTTTTTTCCCTTTTAATTGTGATGATAAATCCTGGTTATTTTGAGGCTTGAAGGAGAGATCTGCAGTTCCTAAATTTTGTTCAACAAAGCTGATCATCTCGCGAACCCTAAGTAAATAAGGTTTATGATCAGCGCCTCTGACTTTATAACCTCTGGTTGACTGTTTAATTGGCATTCCGCCGTAGTTGAAAGATCTACTTAATCTTAAAGCACAAGCATTTGCGTATCCTGTAGGATTTTCTTGATATAAAGCCATAGCTTGACCTCCCACCATAGAATACACATCACTTGCTGACATTTTTACCGGATAATATTTCCATAATTCGGAAAATAAAGGTCTTTTTGCTTGTATGGTCGAAGACCGACCACCAGCCCTTGCAGTTATACTCACCATATTTAATATTCCGTATCAATTAATATAGTTTTTCCTTTAAAAATATTTTTAAGCACTCCCTTACCTTCAGCATCAATATCAAGTGAAATCGTAAATGGATGAAATGAGTTTATCTCAGAAGATTCTGGTTTTATTTCTATATCAATAGTATCTCCTTGTGCATAACCTGAAGTTTCTATATGCAAATTCAAGTCATCAAAAAATCTAGATTTTCTTTTTAGAAGAATAAGGTTATCTCCATAACTCCAATAAATATTATTAATGATCTTTTCTTCTTTTTCTTCAATGTATTTAGTAGCTGTATCTGATATTAATTGATCAATTTTACTTGAGATAATACCATTACTTATGACAGCCAAATCAGAAGTTTTTAGAAATTTTGAACCACAAGTTGATGTGTCTCCTGCCGCAACAATGCTTCTACCCAGGACGACTATAAAGCCTCGGTTAGAAGCAAGAGCTTTCGCTAGGACATTACATTTAGGACAATAATGTACCATTCCATCCAAATGCACAGCTTTTCCTTCCACCAGAAAGGAAGGGTCGCCAAAAGTAATGATTCCCCCATGATCGGTTTTACAGCCGACTGTTATTAATGCTCTCATTATTATTTGGTTATTATTTTTATTAAAGACCATAATAACATGACAATATAAAATGAAAGGTTTAGTTTAAAATTCATTTAATCAGTTTGTATATAATGACTGAATGTATCTGAATATAGATACAAGCATTTTTGCTTTTAATTTTTTAAATATAGCCCTGTTGACTTTTAAAGTATTGAGTAACCCTCAATCTGAGTTAGCATATACAGTTACGAAAAAGCCGACTGTCTGAAGCCAAAGAGTCTCCCATGCTGTACCCAATACCCAAAAAAATCCAACTTGCCCCATCTCAAGCCAAATGGCAGCTTGCATCGAACCAATCGGTTTTGGTCTTAGTTGGATTACAAAACTTGCGTATGCAACAGGGCATACAAGAAAGTGGACTCATGGCGAATTTGATTCAATTGACCAATAAAGCCAAAGCACTGGATATTCCCATTGTCGATTTATATGGTGATGACCTGATGCAGGGTATGCAACAGCTTGGTGAATATGCCTCCACGCATCCACAACTGATTTTTACAGGGCAGGTCACACCGATGCTCAAGCAAATCTTACCGCATTTGATGAGTGTGACAGATCAAATTGGTGTGGTCGATGACGCGATCTTATTGGCCAATCAGGAACAGCATATTCAGTGGGTCGAAAATATTTCCAGTCAAGGTGTGCATCACTTAAATACTTATAGTCTGACCCGGTTGTGGGATTTAAGTGCGCCCTCAGACTATGTATTATCAACCAAAGGTATTATGTTGGCTGTGGCAGAACAGCTAGACATAGATGCTCTGGAGATTGATCCCTATGTCGATTTAAGAAATTATGGATTGGACTCTGTAGCCGTGGTGAGTTTGGTCGGTGTATGGCGTGCACATGGTGCCAATATTCGTTATGAAGATGTACGACAGCATGCATCTTTGCATGAATTGGCAGGCTTCATTTTACAATCCTCAGGTTGATACGCTGCGATTGAGCATTTTTATACCTAAATCGGAAATTTCATCAGCATTTACATAAAAGCGCATTGTAATTATGGGCGAAGCTTTCTATCATGGCCGCCTTGTTTTTCGCGATCAGCCTGGGATTGAACTTTGAGTAATTTTCTAACCGAACATCTGATACATCGTGATGACGATTTTATGGTCATCCACAAACCTGCAGGTTTACTCACAGTTCCCGGTAAAACAGAAGATTTACAAGATTGCCTGATTAACCGATTATTAAAAATAGAACCAAAAACCTTACTGATCCATCGACTGGATCGCGATACTTCCGGCATTCTCGTGTTTGGTCTCACAAAATGGGGACAAAAAACCATTTCCCGCCAGTTTCAGGAACGCCAGACCGACAAAACCTATCAGGCCGTGGTCGCCGGTACACTCGAAGGTGAAGGTAGCATTGAGGTGCCCGTGGTATATGACCCAAGCCGTCCGCCCTTACATATCGCAGATCCCGCACATAACAAGCCGGCCATCACGCATTGGCAGGCGATCGAACACTTTAATATTCAGGGACAAGCCGTGACCCGGATGAAACTTACGCCAATTACCGGCCGTTCACATCAGTTGCGTGTGCATATGCAATATCTGGGGCATCCGATTATCGGCGATACCTTATATGCCACAGCCGAACAGCAACAGCTCAGCTCGCGTCTACATTTACATGCTGAACGTTTGAGTTTTTATCATCCTCAAACAGATCAGCTGGTCGAATTTTATTGTCCGGCGCCGTTCTAGGAAATACTTCTTGAATCGGCGTGAATTATGCTCACTTTTTAGTGGGCTTTATGTCAAAATACATTGCTTGAAGGTGTGAAATTTTGCTCCAATGACGTTTCGTGATTGAGCCTAATATTCATAATCTTGTACTTAAGATAAAGGTGGAAAAATTGCAGCAATTTGCTATTGGTCAACGTTGGTTATCAGATACTGAAACAGAACTCGGTTTAGGCGTTCTTATTGATGTTGATGAGCGGTCGGTTAGCATTTTATTCCCGAAAAGCGATGAAACTCGCGTCTATGCACGTAGCAATGCACCCTTATCTCGTATCGTATTTAATGTGAAAGATGAATTACAGGATCAGGAAGGGACCAAATGGATTGTAGAATCCGTGGAAGACCGCAATGGCGTGGTGCGTTATCACGTCATTCGTACCCTGGAAGATGGGACTGAAGAACGTAAATCGCTGAATGAAACCCGCATTGGTGCCACCATCCAGTTGTCCAAGCCTCTAGACCGTTTATTGGCCAGTCAGGTCGATTATAAAGAATGGTATGACCTGCGTATTGAAGCGCTGCTGATGCAGGCCAATATGCAAAGCAGTCCACTGCGTGGTCTGGTCGGTTCACGTGTCGGCCTGATTCCACACCAGTTGTATATTGCGCATGAAGTCGGTCAGCGTTTTGCTCCGCGTGTATTACTGGCCGATGAAGTCGGTCTGGGTAAAACTATCGAAGCGGGTTTGATTATCCATCAACAGCTGAAAACTGGCCGTTCTGAACGCATCCTGATTTTAGTACCAGATTCGCTGCAATATCAGTGGATGATTGAGATGCGCCGTCGTTTCAATCTTGAGTTCTCGTTATTTGATTTGACCCGTACTGCATCAATCAAAGAGCATGATCCTGAACAAAACCCATTCCTGACCGAACAAAAAATTATTGCCTCTGTCGATTTGATGGTCGACCATGAAGATCTGCGTGAACAGGCGCTCGAAGCCGGTTTCGACTTGCTGGTGGTCGATGAAGCACATCATTTGATGTGGAGCGAAGAAGATGGCGGTAATGACCGTTATGATCTGGTCGAAGAACTGGCTGAACATACGCCGGGCGTATTGTTATTGACGGCAACACCGGAACAGCTCGGGGTAGAAAGTCACTTTGCACGCCTGCGTTTACTCGATCCGCAGCGCTTTAACTCGCTGGATCGTTTCCTGGATGAAGAAGCGCAATATCAGCACACCGCTAAAATTGCAGAAGTGTTGATGTCAAATCTGCCACTTGAAGCAGAACATTTGACTGCGATTGAGGCCTTGTTGGGTCATTCAATTGAAGATCATCCTGAGCAGCGTTTCCGTGCCATTCACGAACTTTTAGACCGTCATGGTACCGGTCGTATCCTGTTTCGTAATACGCGTGAAGCCATTCAGGGCTTCCCGGGTCGTGACTGTCAGCCGGCACCATTACCAGCACCGGAACACTGGTCGAAAGATGGTAAGTTGCGTGAGCAAATGTGGCCTGAAGAAGCCCAGCTCGATGGTGCATGGATGGAAGCCGATCCACGCGTGATGTGGCTGATGGAGCGTTTACGTACCGATCTTAAACACAAGAAAGTCTTACTGATTGCGCGTAGCGGGCCAGTGGTTGAAGCGCTGGAAAATGTACTTCGCTTACATGCCGGTATTCGTACCGCGATGTTCCATGAAGGCATGAGTCTGCTAGAACGTGATCAGGCTGCCGCTTATTTTGCTGAAGATTCGTATGGCGCGCAGATTTTACTTTGTTCGGAAATTGGTTCAGAAGGGCGTAACTTCCAGTTTGCATCTGATTTAATTCTGTTCGATCTTCCTGCCAACCCGGACGTTTTAGAGCAGCGTATTGGCCGTTTAGATCGTATCGGTCAGGAAAACCGGATTCAGATTCATGTGCCTTATCTGGTGGGAACTGCGCAAGAACGTATGTTCCGCTGGTATAACGAAGCCTTGAATATTTTCGGCAATATTTCCCCAACTGCACAAACCTTGCAAGAAAACTTTATTGTTCGCTTGAAAGACTGTCTATTGGCAGACAAAGGTCAAGCGTTTGAAGACCTGCTGGAAGAAGTCAGCGTGCAACGTGAAGCGCTGGAAGCTGAATTGCAGGAAGGCCGTGACCGTTTGCTAGAGTACAACTCTTGCCGTCCGGTGGTAGCACAGGAAATTGTCAACGCACTTGAAGACTATGATGACAATACTACTTTGCCGATCTTCATGAAACGCTTTATGGCGTCCACGAATATTGACTTTGACGAGCAAAGTAACGGTACCGTGATCATCAAGCCAACAGATCAAATGCAGGTTCAAGGTTTGACGCTGGATGAAGAAGGCATCACTGCCACTTTCTATCGTGATCAGGCACAAATCCGCGAAGATGCGCAATACCTGACCCTGGAACATCCATTCACTGAAAGTGTGATGGAAATGATCAATACTCAAGGCTTTGGTAGCACCAACGTTGCGGTATTAAAATCTGCGGCACTGCCACAAGGTTCGGTATTGCTGGAAGTCTGGTTCAAGGTCGATGTGGTTGCACCGAAAGCATTGAACTTGCCATCAAGCCTGCCGCAACAATTGGTTCGTGTGTTATTAAGCGAGAAAGGTCAGGATCTTTCACAAAAAATTGCGCCTGAAATTTTAAAACCGTATCTGCATCATTTAGATGGCAACAGCTGCCGCCAAGTAGTGAAAGCACGTCGTGATGTGATTGAGGCACGTTATCAGCAAGCACTTGAATTGGCACGCAGTGCATTGCCAAACTTCAAGCAGCAAGCCAAAGAAGTGTATGGCAATAAATGGCAATATGAAATTGACCGTCTGACCTATCTGAAACAGTTTAATCCAAGTATCCGTGAAGATGAAATTTCACGTTTACAGAAGTTGCAGAAAGAAGGTCTCAGCCTACTGGATGGTTTATCTGTGACCCCGGAAGCAATCCAGGTGATGGTAGTCGTCAAGCCTTAAGTTTTAAGCAATTAAAAAATGCAGCTTTCGGGCTGCTTTTTTTTATGGCCGAAATTCGGCTTTTATATTGTTTTGGTCGGGGAATACTGGCCTGTCATTTTTCTTGTGTTTAAAATCAGCCTACTGAATAACAAGAACTAAAAAGTATGTCCAAAGCCTTTATTGGTCTCGGTGCCAAAACCACTCACGGTGGTATTGTGGTGGGAAGTGAGCCGTCTTTGATTATGAATGGCATCGCCGTACATTTAAATGGCATGAAGCATTATTGTCCCAAATGCCAGACCATGGTCACCGCAATCTCCAGCGATTTATCTGTTACTGTCAAAGGACGAGCAATGCTTATCGCGGGGAATAAGACCAGTTGCGGCGCGACTTTTCTACCCATGCAGCATTTGACGGTATCGCAGAAATAAATCTTAAATTCGTTTAATAAAATAAGAAGAGCTGACTTCAAGGTTATGCTTTGGGCGTTTTGGCACTATCACATGACTTTTCAGATCAGTAAGCTCATCCGATGATTTCAGGAGGAATACGCGCTGCGTTTGGAAAATAATGAAACAAGCCCTACATTTTACCCATGCCAATGGCATCCCTGCGGCAACCTATCAGAAATTTCTGGACTGTTTCCAGCCTGAATATGAGGTCAAAGCGATTCCCTTGATTGGCATGAAGTCGCAATATCCGATTACGCCAGACTGGCACTATCTGGTCGATGAAGTCATTGCAGATATCGAGCAGCAATTTCCTCAGCAGCAGGTGGTGGGTCTCGGACATTCCTTTGGTGGTCTGGTGACTTTGATGGCAGCGTATCGACGTCCGGAACTGTTTTCCAAACTGTTAATTATGGATCCGCCATTTATTATTGGAAAAAACAGCGCCATGTTTGAACTGGTTAAAAAGCTGAATCTGAAAAGTATCGATCGCTATACACCTGCAGGAATTACGCTAAAACGCAAGGATCACTGGCCATCGAAACAGGCCGCAGTTGATGCACTCAGATCAAACCGCTTATTTAGTAATTTTGATGAGCAATGTTTTGCTGATTATATCGAGAGTGGCATTCAGCCAGAACCTGAACGCGGTGGGGTGACTTTGAGCATTCCAAAACAGGTAGAAGCGGAGATTTTCCGGACTGTACCGGCATGGTGGTGGCGTACGCCAAGACGACCACCTGAAGTGCCGATTCATCTGATGACTGCAGAGCAGAGCCAGTTTTATCAGCAGGGTTTGCCGCAAGGCATGCACAAGATTTATCGGATCGATTATTCAGTGGTCGAGGGCGGACATATGTTTCCGCTTGAGTATCCGGAAGAGACTGCAAAGGCGGTCAAAGCTCAACTTATACTGTTGTAATCGTCATAAAAAAGAGACGACTGGTACCACTACTGTTCCACAATTTTAACTAGGCTATAGTTTGAATTGTATGGAGTAATAAAAGCAATTCGATAGTGTTTTTAAATATCTGATATTTATACTTGGATATTGCGCAGCCTCATCTTTCCTTTAAAAGTTTAAATGGATTTGTGCAGGCGCAACCCTACTTTGGAAAGCCCCAAAGTAGGCAAAAGTCTCTTATTACCCATACACGACGTCCTGTCGTGATAGGTAGTGTGTGGCATCCCTGCCACACGCGCGTAACTTAAAGCTAATCACTTTAACTTTGGGACAGTAATCCGTCTAGTACGTCTCTTTTTATATCATTTTACGCAAATCGGAAAATTAACGCAGCTGCGAATCTTCCAGATGGCGAGCGCCTTCCAGAATCATCCGAATCATGAGCATGGTCTGTTCGGCAATTTCCTGGCGGTCTTCAGCCGGCATGTCAATGACATTGGCCCCCATGTTAAACACCAGTTGAGTAATGGCTTTGGCGGCAATATCGGCATGTAATAACTTTCTATTATTCAGGCGTTCCAGACGAATCAAATCATCCTGCAATTCCTGCTGAAAATAATTTAACTGGCGTTCTACAGCCTGTTTATACGATTTTGAACCGGTATAACCTTCACGCAATAACAGGCTTAAATTGCCTTCATCTGCATCCAGCTGAGCAATAAAAATTTCGACCGAACTACGAATAATACTGCTTTGTCGGGAGGCTTTTAAGCGTGCTTCATGCAGAATCTGACGTAATACAATCCCGGCACGATCAATCAGCTCAATGGCCAGCTCATCAATATCTTTAAAATGACGATAGAAACTGTTTGGCGCAATACCGGCCTCACGTGCGACTTCGCGCAGGCTCAACGATGCAATACTTTTTTGTGGACCAATCAGGTTTAATGCTGCCTGAAACAGTTCTTCTTTGGTAATGGTGGCCTTGCGACCGACACTCCGTACGATAATCGGCTCATCAATGCTTTTCGATTGTAGTAGAGATGCGTCACTGCTTATTTTCATTGAAGGCTCGTTCATCAATAGGTTCATGCATGAATCGTTTGATTATAACCGAGCACGACAGGCTTGTGAAATGAATGGAAACAATACACATGTATATACAAATATATATACATGTGTATAATAATTCAAAACCTCAAGATGATGTCGATAACGATGCATGTACTCCAAAAACTTAAAATGCCGTTGAATGCACTGTCTGACAGTGTCGTCGATCAGCATGCGATTAATTTCTGGATTCAGAAACTCAATCCGATATGGTCGTTGAATCAGCCATTGGGCAAGATTGTGCACAAGGAAAATGCTGCACAGGATATGCTGAGTCTGAAAATTCAAGTGAATCGTTTATTTAAGTTTGGTAAAGCGGGGCAACACCATCCGGTCTATGTGGTGGTGAAGGGCATCCGTTATGAACGTAGCTATAGTTTGACCCATGTAGATGCCCAGCATGTGTTATTGACTGTGAAAAAAGTCCATGCCGGTAAAGTCAGCACCTGGTTTGCAGAGCAGGCGCAAGTGGGTGATGTCATCGAATTTGGTCAGCCTTATGGCGATATGACTGTGCCTCAGCAGGCGAGTCCACTGATCTTGCTTGCAGCAGGCAGCGGGATTACCCCAATGCTGAGCATGCTGGAAAGCCTGAGCAAAAAGGGTGAATTATCAACACCAGTGAGCTTGTGGTACTGGGTTAAAAAACATCAAGATGCAGCATTTAAAGCACGTTTCGAAGAACTTACTCAGAAACATGCAAATTTCTCATTTCATGTTTATGCCACGCAAGAACAAGCTGCGGCAGCTCGTCTGAATGAAACTTATCTGACAGATTTGCAAAATCTGGAAAATAGCACGGTCTATTGCTGCGGCCCGTCAGGTTTTGTATCGACTGCAGAGCAGCTGTTTGCTTCAGCCAAAGAGTTTAAGGGTGAAGCCTTTAGCATGAGTCTGGCGGATCAATCCGATATCGGCTTTATTAATGTCACCCTGACTCAGTCGAAAAAAATTGTCAGTATTCCAAAAGGCCAGTCCATTTTGGTGAGTCTGGAACAACAAAATATCAAACCGACACATGGTTGCCGTATGGGCATTTGTAATAAATGCGCCTGCAATAAAGTGGAAGGTTCGACCAAGAATTTGGTAAACGGCGCACGAAATACTGAGCCAGGTAATCTGCTCAAAATTTGTGTTAACTCAGCGCAGACTGATCTAGTCATCGACCTATAAGCGAGTTTTATCCTATGAATATGCCAGTAAAATTTCAATATTTTAAAAATCCTAAAAACCGTGAATTATCACAAGTAGAACTCGATGAACTTGCACGTGAACTTGATGCGATCAAGCAAGAAGTGCTGGATGATTTAGGTGAAAAAGACGCGAAATATATCCGTCGTGTCTATTCAACCATCCGTTATTCATCAATTGCCGGTCGTGCGCTATTGTTTGCAGGCTGGTTCCCACCAGCATGGTTGCTAGGCACAGGTCTATTAGGCTTTGCCAAAATCATGGAAAACATGGAACTGGGTCACAATGTCATGCATGGTCAGTATGACTGGATGAATGATCCTAAAATGAATGGTCAGACCTATGAATGGGATATCGTAGGTACTTCGGATAACTGGCGTCAAACCCATAACTTTAAACATCATACTTATACCAATATTAAAGGTATGGATGATGATATCGGTTATGGTCTATTGCGTCTGTTCCCAGAACAGCGCTGGAAACCGGGTTATTTATTACAACCGATTTATGCGGTGCCATTCTGTTTGCTGTTCCAGTGGGGCGTGGCCATTCAGAACCTTGAATTGGGTAAATATTTCAAAGGTCGCAAAAGCAAAGAGCAGACCAAAGAAGAATGGCGCCCAATGCAGAACAAAATCGGTAAACAATTGTTTAAAGATTATGTGTTCTTTCCATTGATTGCAGGTCCTGCTGCTTTGCCAGTTTTGACGGGTAATATGGTGGCCAATGGTCTGCGTAATATCTGGACGTTCAGTATTATTTTCTGTGGCCACTTTACCAAAGATGTAGAGGTGTTCCCGAAATCGGTACTGCAAAATGAGAGCCGTGGTCACTGGTATATGCGCCAGATTCGTGGTTCATCTAACCTGACCGGTTCTGAAGCATTCCATATCTTGACGGGTCATTTAAGTCACCAGATCGAACATCATCTGTATCCTGATGTGCCTGCCCGTCGTTACCGCCAAATGGCGCCAAAAGTTCAGGCGGTGTGTGAAAAATATGGTTTGAACTACAACAATGCCAGTCTGGTAAAACAGTATGGCAGCGTAATCAAACGTATTGTGAAATATGCATTTCCGTTTAAGAAATAATATTTCTTAAAGCTAAAAACCACCTTATTTGAGGTGGTTTTTTTATGGATGAAGCTTATATTTAAACAAAAAAGTCTGGATGATTCAGTCATCAGATCTGCCTTAAAAGTATCATTGAGCGACAACTCATCTGTCATTTAAGTGCTTGTTAAAGATTATTATGGCGTATCAATAAAGCGGAAATTTTAAAGCCCTAATATGTCATTGAATCGGATGGTAGATTAATTTTTGGCAATTGCTGATCTTGTCCTTCCAGATAGCGTTGATGTGCCAAACTCAGCATTTCCTGATCTTCTTCGCTGTTACCATAGGCATAAATTTCAGCATAATCTTCCAGACGATATTTTTCTAAAATTCTCAGTTTCTTCTGCGCATTACTACAATCTGGAGTCTGATAAAATCCTGTTATTTTTCCAGCTTTGATTTCAACTTCGCTACACAGTAAATCGATATTTAAATAGGTACAGACCGGTTTCAAGTATAAATCCAGTGATGCTGAAACCAGCGCGATCTCATGACCCAGTTGCTGATGTTGCCGAAGTTGCTGCAACAGTTTTGGATTAAACTTAAAGACCAGCTGCTGGGCATAGTCCTGCGCCAGTTGTAAAATTTCTTCTGCATCGCTGTCCTTAAACATGTTGCCATACAATTTTGGACGCATCGCATGGGCAGGGTACAGCTTCAGATAATAGGCCTGAATCCAGGGCAGGAGACGAATGCCGCGTCTTAAAATATGCCGTTTTTTCAAGGCATAGAAAATGAACCCGGTAAAACTGTCGTCTGTATACAGGGTGCCATCAAAATCAAATAAGGCTAGAGTTTTAGGTGTTTGATTTTGCGCATGCATGTTTGATATCGACCATCGACACGGGTGGCAAACCAGTTGGTATTGTAATCACGACTCAGTTTTGGTCCAGAAATGACCACTTCCGGCATGATTGCATACATCGGATCTTTGCCTGTTTTTTCCTGATAGAGCTTGCTGATCCCACGATAGGTCATGGTATCTTCAAAATCTTTCTCTTTTTCTTTCTTTAAATCGGCGCGGATTTGACGTTCGGTAATAATAAAATTATTTTTCGCAAATACACTGATCAGCTCACGCTCGGATTGACTCTTCTGCGAACGGATCGCGCCATCTTTGTTATAGAGTAATAAATCGCCATCCAGATCGAGTTCAGCTTCAGTTAAATCATTGAGCATGCTCTGAAAAGCGGCATTTCGGCTGGAATACATGCCCGAGTTATAGTCTGCAAAACGGTAGATCGGTTTGTCATAATCTGCAGGATACATCATCAGACGATGAATCCCGTAATATAGGCCGCCATATTGCGTATAGACATCGGAGCGTAAGGCTGCGATGTTGCCACCTTGACGTTTATATTCCTTGACATAACTAATATGCACTTGCATTGAACCCAAAGTGGTAATCGGATTCATTTTCTCGCCAATGTTCTGGCCGACCAGTTTTGCAGCACCGGTCAGTGCGCTGACATGGTAATGCTTCGACATATAGTCAAATATTTCACGATATAACTCATCCAGTTCGCGTTCGGTTTTTACCCGGCGCATCTGGCTTAAATAGTTATCTTCTGGGCTTGGATGGTTCTTGAGTACTTCCTGGAAATATCCCGCAACTGTTCCACCGATTGCTTGTCCGAGTTTATCTTTGAATTTTTCTTCAAGACGATCCTGAACTTCTTTAACCGCTTTTTCTCCCAGACCTGGTACTGTAGGGTCTGCCACAAAATTGGATTCCTGATCGACCACGGCCACAATCGTGCAGACATTTTCCTTGGTTTGAGGAATACCCAACTGTTCGGTGATGTCGTAAATATCTTGTGCCCAGGACTCACGCTGATTTACCCGACTCGGAATTGCTTTATGAATATGTTCAACTTCAAGTGTCGGTTCATCATCTTTTGACCACCATGAGCCATTGCCACAGCCGGCAAGACCCAGAGAAAGTGCAAGTACAGACAATGACTTAACAGAAAAACAATCAGCAAAAGTTTTATTCATGGTGTGGTAAATTAATTGAAAAGATGAGCGAATAAGGCAGATGCAGTATACTATGCCCATCAAAAAAGTGATGAATTTATATGTATATTGGTCCATATCAACTGTCCAACAATTTGATTGTCGCCCCGATGGCAGGTGGGATAGATTAATCATAAATACATTATAAAAATTATTATTTATCAGTATTTTATTAAATAACCGCATGGTGCAAGGTGCAAAATGGGTGCAACCATGCGGCAATTAATCAATAATTTAGCAATCAATGGTTCATTGCCACCCAGTCTTTCTTAGACTCTTTTTGTATTGATTCGAGCCAGAAAGCCACATCACTTAAATGAACATAAAAAGGTGAGTTACGTCCATCGGACTTGAATGCAGGAAATGGAAGAGTGCATTTATTTGCGCGCTTATTTGCCTGTTCAATTGTAAGATGAGGCAAGTAATCAGGCAAGAGCTCTTCAAGTTTGATTACAGGTTTACGATACTTCATGAGTAACATAAAACTGATATCAACCGGATCATCAATTTTCATAGCTGCTCCCATTATGAAATCTCCTTCAAACTTTGTTTTACTGATTCCGGCAACCCAAACACATCTTTAAAAGCCTTATCAAATTCACCGCTTGCAATAAACCGATCAATATCAGAACTTGGATGGTCGTGCTCCTTTATATAACTGCTCAATGCCTCATATATACCGTTTGAATTTCCCTTTGTTACGCCGACATGAATCTTGTCGCCGATGTTCTTTACTGGGAATCCAACATCAAGATTTGAAGCATCAATGATTTCCATAAATGGCACGAATTCACCCTGATTAAAAATGAGATCAAATGGCATTTCTTTATGCAGCTCATCACAAACATAGTTCGCCAATTGAAGTTTGGTTAATTGAATTTCAGTCATTGGCTTCATCCTCCACATCAGCTTTTCGATACTCACTACCCAGAATCTCAATAGCTACTGGCGCAACCTTTAGCGATGTTTCGAACTTAAAATATTCGCCCTTTTTCCAAGACAAGCCATAACCAGATCCCCAAGGCAAAACTTCTTCAGCCAGAATAATCTTATTCAGCTCGTCGTAGGTCATGGACCTTGGCTTCATGGCATCATATTCAGCCTTGTGCTCCTTGGCAGTAGCGCGAGGCAAAATAGCTAAATAACCACTTTTATGCTTTGATGTTTTCCATTTTGTTTTATCAATTTCAGCCTTTGGGTCTGCTGACATATTGAAGAAACGAAGACCATTTTGAATGCTGTCATGTGTTTGGTGCATCTCAAAACCATAGTGCTTACAGAGCTTTGTGACTTGCTCATAAAAGGCATCGCGTTTATCCATGAAGGCATCAATTTTTGCCAAGGTTTCAGCATCTTCAATTTTGTAAAAACAAGTTTGCTTAGTCATTCGCTGGCTCCTGTGCTTCGATTACTGCTAAAAGCTCATTTGCAGAACAAACAGCTTCATCATAATCATTGGGATTGAGTGCTTTATTCAGCGTATCCTTTGACACCAAAACAAACCCTTCCGGCACTGCTTGGGCTTCCTTACCATCCAAGTGCAACATTCCAATACATGCGCACCAAGTCGTCCATTGACTATTAATGCTTTCTGAGTTATCCCCAAAATAAACCATCTTTTCAGCATCAAAATTAAACAGTTTTGCTTTTGGGTGCATCCCTTCAAAATCACCACGTCTTAAGTCAATTTGAATATCCATCACGCCGCCTCATAGAAGCGCTTGGCTTCTTCAAAATTTGATGTAGTAAGTGGTGATGAGCCTTTTTTGTAGCATTCAACAATCTCACCATATTTAAAAACTTTGCATGCTGTTGGCAGGTCAAAGCACTGGTACATCGGCTCTTTAAACCAGTCTTCTGTATAAAACATTTGTTCCTGGTGTTCTTCAGCTGTGCCTTCCCACTCTTGAACCTGAAAGTATTCATAAAATGATTCGATCATGAACTGATTGCCTTCAGCCTTAGTCATTGCTCTGTAACGAGCCAAAGCACGTTCAGCAATTTCTTTTGATACGGCAGGTGACTGCTCATGCGGACTATCATCTTCAGGGCAGATTCCTACGCACCACAATTTATTCTTTTCCATCACGCCACCTTCACATCTAAATAATCAGGGTTATCCAGATGCTCTTCATATTCATGAAATAGCACCTGGCATGCTGCATTACCTGTTAAATCTTTCTTTAAAAGCACATAACTCAACGTCTTGCGTGTGCCTTTGCCTGAAAATGTAGAACTACCATCTGTAAGCTCATTTTTGGTATAGCCCAATTTTTCTAACCAAAGCTTGAAACCGACTTCATGTTTCTTTTTAATTCTGAAGATCATCTGTATCCCCAAGTGTTCGCAAAATTTCTAAGGCAATCATCAATACCGAATAGGTTGATGTTGCGGTAAGTTCTAACCCGACCTTTGTACTGCACGAGCAGTACGCGGGTCATTGAAGAGTAGGAGCAACTCATGAAGCCTCCCCAGTTTCAGCAGCTTGAATCAAGGCATCTTTGCGCTGTGCATACAGGCTAAGTAGTTCCTGATGATCAGCTGGAAGTAATTTAGCTGCAGGTATTGCTGGTGCCAGTCGTTCTAAAGTTTCAACTGAATCCATGTCATAGATTCGATTGATCAAAACCTGCTTCTTCTTTTTGTAGAACAGATCGATAGAGGCACTACCATGCTCAGCACTTTCCACTGCTGCTTGTTTGCGTGCAGTGTTTTCAATTTGATCAATCAAACTAGGTTGCACGACTTCAATGACTTCATCTGCGATTGGTTCAGGTTCAACCTTCGGCGTGTATTGCTCTGGATCCAGCTCAAGCAATTTATCTTCCGTAAGCTTGCACAAGTGCTGTTGATCTTTTTGATCTAAGTGTCCATTGGCCAGAAATACGTGACGGAATGAAAGAACGTCATCCTCCTTAGTAAACTGATCAATTTGTGCAGTGAACTTTTCAACAAGCTTTACCCGGTCGGTTTCAACTGAATCCGCTTCAATTTCTATAACTGGAGTTTCAGTATTAATAGTGGCTTCTTGCTCTATGGCTTCAATAGGCTGAATCAGCTCTGGCTCAGGCTGTTTTTCAATATCTGGTACAGCATCACCTGGGCCAGCTGGTATACCAGCCTGTTCAGTCTCATTCTTAGCTTTGGTTGAGCGTCTCTTTTTGGGTTTGCCTGTATTGTCTATAGTTGGAGGATAGACAATCATTCGACCAAATAGTTCACCCATTGCAACCAATTGTAATTCGGCATTTTCTTTATCCGCCTGAGCAAAACCATTGTCGACAGCTTTGAAATACTCCATGCACTGTTTGCTGTATTTAATCTGTGAGATATGGTCAGGATGAATAATAAAGATTTCCTGATCTTCCACGACATCATCAAGAGTTAAAGGCTTGGTAAACGTAATACCAGCCAGCTCCATGGTTTCAACCTTGATGCAGAACTCATAGCCTGACATAGCGAAAATCGTGGCAGGGAACTGAGACAGGTCATCAAAATCCATTAACTCACCAGCAGCGCGGCACATGATATTTCGGCCAGCCATCATTGCCTCAAAAGCTTCTTTGCTATTTAAAATTTTCATGCTGTCATTGCTCCCTTAGCTACTCGTTCTATTTCATTTTTTACGGCTTCAAATTTGGAAGCTTCTATCTGGTTGAGAGCATCAAGCCCTAAGTGTTCACACACTGTTTTTGCATCAAGGCCACAGGTATCGATAAAGCCCTGTAGATCTGCAAGCTGCTCATCAGAAATACCATTGAACTCTGGTGGATCTACCCAGGCATTACGTTGCTTATCGAACGTGCACTTCATTTCTAGGGCACGACGGACTAATTCAGCACGCATATTCTTGTAATACAGATGAGTGTCTTCAAGAGACTGAGTGAGCTGATTTAGATCACTCGCATACTGGGCCTCACCACAGCTTTGTACCCAGTTTTCTAGATCTTCTTGAGCCTTGATTGCGGCCAATTGATCTGGTGTCAGGGTATTAATATGGTCCTTCGCCTGTTTGATAAGGTCTGCCAGAAACGTAGGATTGGTCTTTAGATCCGGCACCCATACTTCGCCAGTCTCACCACCTAAACCACCTGCATTTTTAGCGTGATGGGTAGGGCAAGGCTTAAAGCTAATTACCCGGGCATTCTTACCTTCACCAGTAGTGACTGTGGTCAAATAGCCCATGATGTCAGCAATGCGATATAGCTCATTACGGTTTTTACCACCCAGATCAGGGCGATAAATTACCTGGTCACCGCTTTGATCTTCAGAGGCATGGGCAATAAACACCACATCCTTCCCTGAAGCGATCAGAGTGTTCACGTATTGCTTAAAGATGTTGTTGGCCAAGCCTTGGGCTTTAAGCTTTAACGATCCATCTTTTTGTTTATTGGTCGCATTCAGCATTAAATGTGTTTTGATGCTTTCAAGCATTGCACCAACGGTATCGATCACAATGGTGTTATATGGTTCGAGATCGGCCATTGTTAGGTTTGCAACATCAGACCACTGGTGAGCCTGAACTACAGCACCGCGACGCAATTCACCAGTACGGTGAGAACCTTTGTCAAAGTCGAATGAAATAGCCTTATCACCAGTAAAGCCGATAGATGTTTTACCCAAGCCTGGATCTGCATACAGATAAACAATAATTGCCTGAACTAGCAGCGCTTGATTCGCCGGAATAATATTAATCGCCATCTCAACGTACTCCTGCAGAACGGTTATTACGTTTAAAGTTTTTATAGTCTTCAGATGCAAAGAAGCCCGTACTTTCTAAAGCTTGATGACGCTTGTTCTTACGCATAGCAACACGCGCATTTTCTAATCCATCCAGAACCCATTGCGGAGTAAGAGATTTATCCATCTTCTTCAATGAGCCATTAGGCTGAATGGAATAGATCTGCGTATTGCAGAAATAGTCAGCAATGGTTCCAGAGCTTTTGACACGTAGGGCAAAATAGCTCGCCCGGGTTTTACCCACTCGATAGATTTCAAGTCCTTCAAAGGTCTTGATGTATTCAGAGAAATAACGATGAGTTGAGCCAAATTCTACCGGCATTGGAATGACAGGTAGTTCATCTGCTTTGAATTGCAGGAAGCCGGTATAAAGGTCCACAAAATTAATTTGAGTTCGATCATTTAAAGGAGACCAGTCATCAGAGCCACATTCACACCAGTAGACCGATTGGCCATTCAGGAGTGCTTCAAAGATTTGATCAGCAGAATTTAAGATCATGACTGCACCTCCACCAAACGATGCTTCATGATGTAGCCGGCGATCATTGAATTGATTTCGCGGTGATCTTGATGATCAGTGAAGTCGTTATATGGATTGCCATTAGCATCGAATACCTTGATTTCACCAAGTTCTATTACTTCTACATTGGTGAACTCGGAACCTGGCACACCGTAGTCGTCTGGATGTGCTGCAACTTCAAACGAAGTGATTTCCAAACGAAAGCCATCAAGATTCAAGATTGCTTCACCACGACTTTGGTCATGCATTTTTAGTGAAACAATGCCGTATTCAGACTGCATGTTTTGCGCTGGAGCAGGTTGTCCAACATTTAAATCCGTATGAAAAGCGACTGCTAAAGCGCTTACTGTTAAAGCAGCAGTAAACAGAGTTACCTTGAAGCTATTGTGTGGGGTTAGTTTTGTGTTCATAATAATTTCACTCACAGTTTAGGGTGTGGGTCACGCTCCAGGTTGTTAGTGCAACGCTGGGGCTTTTCTTTGTTTGTGAGATTTAGTTTAAACAATTAAACTTTTGTGTCAATAGAAAAGTTTAAACAATTAAACATTATTTTTATTGTGAGTTTGAATACCTGAATTTTAGGCAATAAAAAACCCGCCGAAGCGGGCTGTGAATTATCTTTAATTAGAATAAATTAAACTTCTTGGCTGGCTTAAATGAGCCGACATACTTTCCAACCAGCACGCAATCTTCATTAAGCGGAATAACCTGCTCAGACCAATTCGGGTTAAGAGGTTTTAAATAATAACCATTAGACTCTGAAATCAAAGCCTTAAAGGTTGCAGTGTCATTGCACTTCACCACAATCATTTCACCAGTCTGAATATCCTCTAAATGGTAGTCAGGATCAATGCAGATTTTCTCACCTTCCTCAAAATAAGGTGCATTGCTCAGGCCTTTCACCTCAAGATAGAAACTTCTTTTGCCTGCACCTGGCACTAGTGGCAGCTTTTCACACTCCGCTAAATTACTTATTGACTCCATGTCAGTAAAATCCCCCGCCTGTACCCACGATAATACAGGAGCGTAAATTACTGTAGCAATTGGATTTAAGTCAACACTGTTATCAAGCCGATCACTCATCCCACCTTGCCCTGTAAGAATCCAAGCAGCATCTACTTGCAACTCATTAGACAATTTAACCAATCGCTCACCACTTGGAATAGAGCTACCAGAAAGCCATAAGGAAATAGTTCCTTTGCTTGCAACCTTTTTATTAATCAGATCGACCTGCTTAATTTTCAGCTCTTTCATTCGCTTACTAATGCGATCCGCTACGGTCTCAGCCATGTGGTGAAAATCCCTGTTTAGTGATGTTTGGAATATTAAACATTTTGTTTGACAGAGTCTTAAACTTTATTGTTTAATAGATTAAACTTTAATTGATTTAGGTTTAAAGTTATGAGCGTTTACCAATTTACAGTCGATGACCTGCGTGAGCGGTATGGCTGCAAATCAGACATCGAGTTAGCAAATTTGCTCGGATGGTCCAAAGGGACCATTTCTTTGTGGCGAAGTAATGGTGTTCCAGTTGGTTATCAGCGTTTTTTAAATGTTGAAACACACACATCGCCTAGCCGTAAAAAACTACCACTAACTGCTTAAACAAATTATGGCGCAGTTAATTAAACAAAAATACGTTCGAAGGAATATCACATGAACATTCTAGATGCTGCATACAACACGGTTCACGATTATCCAGGTGGTGCTGCTGCATTAGCACCGCGCATGGGAATGAAAAGTGCAGCCGTACTTAACAGCAAGGTAAATCCAAATACCGAAACTCACCATTTATCACTGGTTGAAGCATCAAAAATGATGGCTATGACTGGCGACTTTCGTGTTTTACAGGAGTTAAACGCTGAACACGGAAAGATTGCAATTGATCTGCCTGAAATCCCTGAATGCCGCGATCTATCACTAACAGACAAAGTGCTGTGCATTGGCATGAAGGGCGGTGATGTGATGAGCCTTTTCCGCGAAATCATGGCGGATGGTCGAATTACAGAAGGTGAAGTGAAAGACATGTCGAAGGTGATTCACCAGATGCATGTCGCATTGGCTGAGCTGGACAAACAAATCCAAGCTTGTATCGATAACCCAAAAAAGCAAAACGCCTGATCTGCGAAATCAAGCGTTTTGAGTTGTTCACTAACTTAGAGGGAAGTAAACATGAATATGTTAACACAAGGAAATTTTAACATAAACGAAGTAACAATGTCATCACCTGAGATTGTTGATTTTATTAACATTCATCGCAAAGAAGTTGCTACTGCCGAAAAGCCATATAAAGAACTTCGTCATGACGACTTTATGCGGAAAGTACCAAGTGTTTTGGGTGAGGGGCACGCTCCGAAATTTATCGGAACGCAAAACTACGGCAACAATAATACACGCCATATCTACAACTTCCCAAAACGCGAAGCCTGCCTCATGGCCATGTCATATAGCTATGAATTACAAGCTCGAGTCTTTGATCGCATGACCGCAATGGAAGATGCGCTTAAGGCACAAAAACCAGTCGAACTAAGCCGCATGGATCTTATTCAGTTGGCTCTAGCTGCCGAACAGGAAAACATTGCTCTTAAGCAACATGTTGCAGTACTGGAGCCGAAAGCCAAAGGCCTAGATCGCATTGCTGACTGCACCAATGTACTTGGCATCCGCGAATCTGCAAAGGTTCTCAAGGTTGGTCAAAATCAGTTGGTTCAATACCTTATTGACCACAAGGTTGTATACCGCGACCAGCACGGAAAAATTCAGGCTTATCAAAAATCTGTTGATCAAAAGCTTATTCATGTTGTGACCTCTGCACCTCGCTTATTTGAGTCGGGTGAAAAGGTATTCACACAGGTAAAACTTACTCAAAAATTAATTACTCGCATTGCGAAGTGGTTAGAGCAAGGAGTAGCCGCATGAGCACAACAATCGAAGATGTAAGTGACTTCATCTGGACAGCTCACACCCACCACCTAAACAGAATTGCAGATGAACTAGTTGATAGTGGGTATGAGTTTGAGTGCATTGAATGTGAAGAGCATGAATGCGCGGTGCACGACTCAACAGAAGATGTTGATCTGGCAAAAAAAGAACTCATTCGTGAGCTTATTGAGCGCGCCAACCAGTTTGGCTTAGACGATATGCTTGATGGACTTAAACGCGAAGGTGAGCGTATTGGTGCGTACTTGCGCATAGGGGGCCAATCATGACAGCCCTAAAAAAACATGAGGACAATATTGTCCAATTCTCCAAAGGTAAAAAAATGGCTGACAAGTTTGAAAAAGGCTATGTCATGTCCAGTCGGTTATACCGATATGAGGTGCGGCCTTTTTTAAGTGATGCGGCAAAAAATGTCTATGCAGAACTTGAGGATCGTATTAACGGCTTTAAGGACAAGATAACCGACCATGTGAGCTATTCGCAGTTGCAAGGTGGAAAGCTCGAAGGCTCTAAAAAATTAAGTGCCATGACCGTTCGTAAAGGCCTTAAAGAGCTACTTGATTTGGGTGTCATCACCCTAGTCAGTGAGAACAGTCGCAAGGGTAATGAGTACCAGATCAATGAGGTTTCACTGGTAGACCACTACAAAAAATGTAGTACCACTACAGAAAATGTAGCACTACAAAATATGGAGTGCAGTACTACAGAAAGTGTAGTGCTAGGTACTACAAAAACTGTAGACACAATAGAACTAACTTATAGAACTCTATCTATAGAACTATTAAACAAGTCGCTTCGCTCTAAAAAACCTTTGGAGGCTAACTTTTATAATTTCCCTTTCTTTGTAAAACAGCAAAAAGCAAAAGCCGAAGCTGAACGCAAAGACAAGGCTCGTAAATTATCTTATGACGAAGTGATCAAACTGACTTCAGAAAGATTTTCACTTCTCTGTGATTTCTCTCTCTGGGAACAATACGTTTCTAGTCGCTCTCAAACAGCAAAAACCAAACTGACCAAAAATGCCCTAAATGCGATTTACAAAGATTTCCAGAAATGGGGATTTGATGGCAGCAATGAGTCTTTGAAGACTTCAATCACTGGCAACTATCAAGGTTTGTTTGCACCAAAGCAGCAATTCACACCTGGACAACAAAACCCAAAACCATCTCGCTGGGATGAAATTCAACAGTTGATCGCAAAAGAGGAGCAGGGCAATGACAGCTATGGTTACTAATCAACAAACTGCGGTTCAGCCAATCAAGACAGGTCAACTGGTTGGAATCTTCAAAGCAATTGCACCTCGCTCTTTTGAAAAAACATTTGAAGGTATGCCGATTGAAGCAATTGGTCAGGCAATGAAAATCTGTATCGAAGGACTCTCCAGAGAGGAGATTGATCTAGGTCTTCGCATGGTTCGTGATAACGGCTTTTGTCCAGATCCGGCAATGTTCCGCAAATGGTGTCTTGGGATTACAGGTTTTGGTACCGAGCAACAGCGTTTTGTCGATTCATTCAAAGGGAAACATGCAGCACTGGGCAATATCGTGAAATGGCTTGGTGATAACAACCATGCAATCACAAATGCTGAAAAAGAAGCGTATGACCGCTGTTATGAAATGTTTGCTGATATCCAGTGGGCAAAGAACGTCGATAGAGCCTCTTATTTAGCGTACGAGGCGTTTAAAGATAACTATGTGGACGTAGTTAAGGAATATGCCGAACAAGGGCAACAGCAAGCAATTTGGATTAAACCAGTCGCTATTGAGAATAAGCCAATAGCGAAAGGCATCCCGAAATCCTATCTACCTGAGCAGTCGCCAGAGGAAAAAGCCTGGATTGAAAACCGCGCTCGTGAATTACAGGAATCGGGTTTAAGTTTTCCATTGGCTTTATTGAAGGCTGGTGGTGAGTACAAGAAAAGCGCAGGGGGTGGGGTGTGAGTGATTACCTAGAAATGAATCTTGAGCAGCTTCAAAAAGAACATGCCGAGCTGCTTGCCTTTAATGAAAATTTAGATCGTGAGCGTAATGAATATCGCAAAGATGCTCGCAAGTACGCCAAGAAAGTTCAAATGATTGCAAGCCTATTCGTTGTGCCGAGTGATGACCATGAATTAACACTCAAAGCTATTAAAACGATTGTGGAACAAGTAGGGGGTGGGGTGTGAATACAACAATTGAAGAATTTTTGAAAAATGGTGGCGAGATTAAGCAAATTGATTCTGATGATCATTCAAAAATCCATAGGAAAGTTAGCTTTGAAGATCAGATAAGTTTGATGCTTTTTGCTTGTTATGCCACTACGCCATTTTCAGTGAAGGACGTGCAAGAAGCTGTTTTTGATTTCCATAGAACCACTATTTACAGCCTGCTTCAGGAGCATGTCAAAGGTGGTTATTTGGAGCGTGTATCAGAGAGTCATTACCGTGCAACTGCATATGCCAAAGACATTATGAATGTAAAGGGTGAAATTGCCGTATGAAGGATCTAAACAAAGCGCTGATGTTTATTTTCATGGCTATTGCCGCTGTTGTATTGAGGGTTTGGGGTGAATGACCAGCTACTCAATCGCTGAATACAAAAAGATGGTGAAAGCTACCAGACCGAAAGGGCGCTCCAAGCGTCCTACGGTGAAAGGCGAAAAAGTACAAAGCGAAGGTGAAGTAAAACTGGCCACTGCGTTAAAAGCTTTAAAAATAGATTTTGAGCAGGAATTTAAATTTCACCCAGAGCGTAAGTGGAAAGCAGATTTTCATTTAATTGATAAAAAGATTTTGGTTGAAGTTGAAGGTGGGATCTGGAGTGGTGGTAGGCATACCAGAGGCAAGGGGTATATCGGGGACATGGAAAAATATAACGCCGCAACAATGATGGGTTTTCAAGTATTACGGTTTAGTACAGAGCAAGTGAAATCAGGTTTAGCGATACAGCAGATAGAGAAGATGGTAGGGGATTTGGGATGAATGCAGCACTGACAATTATGCAGGCAACAAATTGGACTAAGTTTAGCTTTGAGGATTGGGCACGTCAGCTTGGGGCTTGGATCAATGGTGATAATGAAACTATGGTGATGGTTGTAAAGTCGATGCCAACTAAGCGTATTACCCAGAAGCAGCGTGAAGAAATGCTTGCGATGTATATGCGTGATGATGGTCTTGTGGATCGACTGCGTGTACGCCGAACAGGAACATGCTGCCAACTAGACAACAATGAAGCCCGCGCAATTCATAAGTTGTTCTTGGATTTGCAATCTATCGATGATGAAATCGTGCAGGAATGGGTAAGCACTATTTGGTGGCATTACGTGATGAGCAGCTCTATTCGCGATATTGCCTCAAGCAACGACACCAACATTGCACAAATTCAGCAAGATATTAAGTGTGGCCTTGCTTTTATTAAATCCCGCTATCCGCACTTTAAATTCGATAAATTCACCAAAAAGGAACTGAATGAAAAATGCGCTTGACGTGTATATACGGGGTATGCGATATTTGTGATATAGTGATCGAAGTGTTCGTTAAAGCACTAGATTGATTTAAAAGCTCATCGAAAGGTGGGCTTTTTGCATTATGGCGGTTTCATTAATTTCTAGTGGTTTTTAAATTAATGCCGCCACCTGTTAGTTTTAAAAGGTGAGTACTACTTTGGATTGGCGACCCATTAACACAATCAGTTATGAGCCATTAAGCACACACTACTAAGCCAACTAGGAAGAATTACTTCTTAGTTGGTTTTTATTTGCGCCATTAGCTCAACTGGAAAGAGCATGGGTTTTCTATACCAATGGTTGTGGGTTCGAGTCCTACATGGCGTGCCAGATTTCAAAAGAAAGCAAACCTGTCATAGATAGCGCATTACCGGAAATATTGCGCTGAGGCATCCGGTGGTTTGCTTTGCTCATGAGATCAAAAGGAGAATCAAATGCTCCAATTCCTATTCTGCTTATTCGGCCTACATGGTGCGACTGAAATCGATTACACAGTTGATAATGAAGAAATCAAAGTGTGTCGTGATTGCTTGAAAGAAGTTTAAGACCCTCGCCACTTCGGTGGCATTTGCCGAACGTATTACGGCACATAGAACCCCGCTGAGATAACAAACTTGGCGGGGTTTTTCTTTTATTTATTGCTGATAAAAATATGAATACATACGAAGCACAGAAAACTATTAATCAATAAGTACCAAAGCTCATCTCGTGAGTTTATGAAGATACTAGATAAGACTAATTTGATGTTGAGCATACAGAATGGTGATATTTTTTAGATTCTCATTAATAAACAATAATTTATTAATTTTTAAAAATTAAGGAAAAATACATGCTATCATGCTTATACAGTGCTTGGAGGTATTGTTATGGGCCATGAAGAAAACACAATATTAAGTAGAACAAGAGTAATTAAGGCAGGCAAAACCTTAATAGATAAAACTTCGCCCGAAGAAAAGAAAACAGAGGCATTGGAGATTCTTTCTGAGTGGCGGTCTTATCACGCTAAACCCTTGGATGCTTTTCAAAAATATATTAGAACTAGGGATATCTGTGTTAAGCGTAAAGCAATTATCGCTCAAAGACTTAAGCGCTTACCTTCAATCATTAGTAAGCTTGAGAGAATGCCATCAAACAATCTTGCAAGAATGCAAGATATTGGGGGTATTCGGGTGGTATTACCCTCAATAGCGGATGTGCTTGCTTTGCATAGCGAGGTTTTGATTAAGCCGAACAATAGATTTTTATTTACCCCTAAAATGCCGGCAAAAGACTACATAACCAACCCAAAGCCAGATGGCTATAAAAGTATTCATCAAGTTTTTGAATACAAGAGGGATGAGGTTAATAATACTGCCGGGTTGTGTATTGAGCTTCAGATAAGAACTGCTTTGCAGCATGCATTTGCCACAGCGGTTGAAACGCTTGGTATGGTAGAAAGACTTTCATTTAAAACTGGGCAAGGAAGCGAAGACTTTAAGACATTTTTTAAAGTTGTTAGCGCGTTGTTTTCTCACAAGGAAAAAACTACGGTACTTGATGAATATAAAGAAAAAACCATTTCTGAATTAATTGTATTAGCAAAGGAATTAGAGTCAAAGCTACAAGTCTTTCACAAGTTGCAAGGCATTGCGCTAACTGCGAGAAATATTGATAGTGATGGGAAGTGGAGTTCTAAAAAGTACCAATTATTAGAACTACAAAATCTAGAGGATAGTTGGAAGATACGAATAAGAGAGTTCAAGGAGTCAGATATTGATCTAGCTGAAATGTTGTACGCATCTTTAGAAAAAAAGTATAAAGATGATGAAAACATGGATGTTGTTTTGGTATCGGTTGGTGATTTAAAGGCAATCAAGAGGGCTTACCCCAACTACTTTCTAGATACTAACGACTTTATTGCCAAGTTGAAGCACATATTTGAAAATGGAATTTAATTCCCGAATAACAACCACCTTCGGGTGGTTTTTTAATGGATAAATAAACCCTCGCCACAACTCCAGTGGCATTTTTGCAGAACGTATTACGGCACACACCCTGCTCAACTAAATAACTGAGTGGGGTTTTTCTTTTCTTATTGGTGGATGCTATGGCAGACAAAGTACAAGCTAAACAAGACTTAGAATTTTGCAGTACTGAGCTGTCTAAGTATCAGAATCTCAGCAGATCTGGATTGTCGCGTCATCAAATGATAGTAATCGATGAAATTATAATTAAGCTGAAAGAACGCATTAATAATTTACGGTTCACTTTGTATGGATGAAAAGGCTTATAAACTTTTCACCCAAAAAATCCCACCTAAAAAGAAATCACGTACAAGACCATTACCAAAAGCATCTGACAAGTATTTAGAAGCATTCGATCGATTCAAAGAAATTCTTGATCGTATGGAGATTAAGTACGAAGAATACTTTCATTTTAAAAGTACTAAGCACTGGCGTTTCGATTTGCACCTGGTTGGCTATCTCACATTAATTGAAATTGCTGGTGGGCCTTGGTCTGGTGGTCGAAAAGGTAAATTAGCCACAAAAGCCTGGAGTGTTGACCGGTACGACCATGCAGAAGAAATGGGTTATCGGTTTCAGCAGTTTGTACCTGCAGATATCAACATGGGTCGTGCTACGGCGTGGCTGAGAAACTTAAAGGCATCTTATGGAACAGTTCAGACCATTCCCACCGACGGATCTGATTGATCAGGCCGAGGCAGAGGAGGCTATTCGCTTGGCACCTGCCTTAGAGCTTAAAGAATGGGTCGTGAATAACTGGCTGACTCTCGGTGGTGAACTTCATAACCCGGATCATGACCATATTGCTGAGCTGCTGCATGACAATGAGGAGTTCCTTGCATTCGCCTGGGCTTCATCTGCCGCCGTAGCGAAAAAACGTATGGTATTGGGACAATGTGAAAAGGTCATGTTTAACGTGGGCGGATGGAAGAAAGCACGCCAGGAACAACAGATGCGGGACTGGTTTGGCTTTGTACCTCAATATCTGATTACTGTGGATGCCACATTCTGTGAACAGGCTTCGGATCGTGAGTTCTGCCGCTTGATTGAACATGAGTTGTATCACATTGGTGTAGAGCGTGATGAAGATGGCGAGATCATTTGTAGCGATATGACCGGACTGCCTAAGCATTACCTGGCTGGCCATGATGTTGAAGTGTTCTTTGGTGAAACAAAACGATGGGGTGCTGATGAGTCTGTTAAAAGACTTCTAGAGATTGCCAAGAATGCGCCGTTTGTATCTGAGACTAGTATGGCTGCATGCTGTGGTAACTGTGTGATTGGTTAGAGCTGAAAGGCTCTTTTTTTTGTCTATCTTGCATGACGTAGCATGACAAAGGGGTAATTATGGCGGCACTAAAAGAGCCTGTAAAAATCTTTATAGTTCAGTCTCTTGCTTGCTTTGAAACACCTCAACAAGTAGCAGATGCTGTCATGCAAAGATTTAACATCGAAATTGATCGTCGGCAGTGTGAAAATTACGACCCGACCAAGTATGCAGGCCGCAATCTCAGCAAGAAATTAAAGGATCTGTTTGATAAGACACGTGAGGATTTTCGAAAGAACATTTTTGATATCCCGATCGCAAACCAAGCATTTCGACTGAAAGAAATTCAGAAAATGTATGAGGATGCTGGAAAAAATAAAGTATCCAAACAGAATCTGTTGAAATTGGCTTATCAAGAAACGGACGCACGTACAACCAAGCAGGAAATAACTGGTCCAGATGGTGGTCCATTGCAGAACGAAAATACAACCTATGTAACTGCCTCAAAAGAATTGGTAAGGCAGGTGATGGATGAACTCGAAAGTAAATACTAGCTTGCTGGAAATGCAGATCGAGCAGGAGCGGTGCGAGAAAGAACATTTATTCTTTACGCGCCGTTTTTTTCTGCCTCGCATGGGCTTTAAGTTTTCGGTCAATTGGCACCATGAATACATAGCTTGGGCCATTGATGAAGTCATTGCCGGACGAATCGAAAATTTAGTTATTAACGTTCCACCTGGTTCAGGTAAGACTGAATTACTGACTAATCTTATTGCACGCGGAATTGCACGAAACCAGCGTTCACGATTCTTGTATTTGTCATTCTCACAGTCACTTGTAGAGGATGTGTCATCTACGGCGCGAAACATCGTGAAATCAGTCGATTTTCAGGGTTTATGGCCCGTTAAAATCTCAACCAGTACCGATGCTAAGGCAAGTTGGAAAACAACTGTAGATGGCTATGAAGCAGGTCACGTTTATTCTGCTTCAATGGGTGGTCAGGTTACGGGCCGCCGTGCAGGTACATTGGCTGATAATGGATTTACCGGTGCGATTATCCTGGACGATCCGCTCAAGCCTGAAGATGCATTCAGTAAGACGGCACGTAACAAGGCGAACCGTAAAATCCTGAACACGGTCAATTCACGTAAGGCGAGATCATCAACTCCGATTATTCTGATCATGCAGCGTTTACATGTTGAGGATCCGACTAACTTTGTGATGACTGGGAACGTCCCGGGCAATTGGCATCAGATCTCGATACCGGCACTGATTGATGATGAGTACATTAATACATTGCCTGAGCATATACGCCGTAAGGTACCACGTGATGTCGAACGTGACGAAAAAGGCCGTCAAAGCTACTGGCCATTAAAAGAATCTTTACTGTCGTTACTGCAGCTGGAGAAAGGTGGCCAAGACAAAGACGGCGCTACGGTATCTCGGTATACATTCAGCAGTCAGTATCAGCAGGCACCGAAAAAGCTCGGTGGAGATCTGGTCAAGGCTGAATGGTTTGATCGATACCTTGAGTTACCAGTTTTGAAATGGCGTGCGATCTGGGCAGATACAGCACAGAAGATTAAAGAACATAACGACTACTCAGTTTTCTTATGTGCAGGCCTTGGGTATGACAACCGGCTTTACATCATTGATGTGCGCCGTGGCAAATGGGAAGCACCTGAGCTGATTAAGGAAGCTAAGGCTTTCATCAATAAGCACAAGGAAAGCAATACCAAGATCGGCAAACTTCGTTACATGGCCATTGAGGACAAAGCATCTGGAACGATGTTGATCCAAAACATTTCGCGTGAAACGACATTACCAATTAAGGCAATCCAACGTGATACAGACAAACTGACCCGGACCATGGATGTGGTGTTCTATGTCGAGGATCGTCGTGTTGTTCTGCCTGTAAGTGCGCCATGGTTGCTGAACTACATTGAAGAAATTGAGGGCTTAAAAGCTGATTTCACCCATGAGCATGATGACCAATGGGATCCAACGATTGATGCGATTAATGATTCTCTTGCGAAAAAGCCGACTGTATTTGATTAGAGGTATTTATGGCTAAAGATAAAAAGTCGGATACAGGCGGTAAAATTAAAACGCTTGTAGCTGATGCAGTAAAACAGGCAATGAATGCCATTGGTGATGCTGGTGCATATACAAACTTGGTATCGAATATTGGTACCGAACGTGACAAGGCTGCTGGTGGCAAATTTGTACGGAAAGATATTGACGATGATCAGCTTGAAGCGGTTTACCAGAACTGGCTCGCACGCCGTATTGTCAACCGTCCTGCATCAGACATGCTTCGTGCTGGATGGTTCTATGAAGGCATTCAAGGCGATGATTTAAAACGCCTTGAAGAAGCGTGTAAGGCATTTCATTTAAATCAGGTGCTTTTATCAGGCTTAATCCTTTCGCGCCTCTACGGCGTTGTATATATCCTGCTTGGAACGGCTGATGGTGCTGCATTAGATCAACCTTTAGATATTTCTAAGCTTGGCCAAGGTCGTTTGGAATTCTTCACGGTCGTGAAAAAGAAATACATCACACCAGATAAGAACTCGTATTTGCCACCGTCGGCATGCTGTGGACTATTGAAGCAGCCTGAATTTTACGACATGAAAATGGGGAATGAGGCTAAGAAGCGCATTCACCATTCACGCTTGATTCATATTGCCCATGCTGATGTAGTTAATGAAGAGCCCCAAAGTATTCTGCAGGAAGTCTATGAGGATCTGCTTGACCATGCCAGTGTGAAGCGCGGATCTGCCAGCCTGATTCATGAATCGAAGATTGATGTGATTCAAACGCCTAACTTGGTCGATAAGATCAAAGAGGATATGAAAGGGGTTATGGAGCGCTTTATGTCCGTAGGCTTAATGAAAAGTCTGAACGGTATGCTGGTTCTTGATGCTGAGGAAGAATACAGTTCTAAGACGTATAACTTCGCCGGCTTGCCTGACATGATGCGTGAATTCTCGGTACAGACGGCGGGTGCGGCAGATATCCCTTATACGATTCTGTTTGGTCAATCACCTGCAGGAATGAATGCCACTGGTGAGCATGACACTCGTAATTATTACGACTCAATTGCCACTAAGCAGGAATGGAACCTTAAGCCGATCTTGATGAAATTTCTCGCTGTAATCTGTCAGTCTACGTTTGGGCGTCAATTTCCTGAGCTGAATGTGGTGTTCAATCCACTCTGGCAATTGGATGCGAAAGTCCGTTCAGAGGTCGAAAAAGCCAATGCAGAGCGCGACGAGAAGTATTTGAACATGGCAATTATCACTGAGCCTCAGATCGCACGTCAGTTAGTCATCGACGGTGTTTACTCAGTCATTGATGAAAATCACATCAAAGAATTGGAAACGATGGTGAAGCCAAATGACAACGATGATACAGATCCTTAAACCACAGCTTCAGCAGATCAAAAAACGCAAGAAAGGTCGCAAGGCTAAGCCTAAGGCAGTCAAGGTCAATCGCCGTGTTGAACTGTTCTATACACGTCAGCTTTTGGAAATATCCAAATATTGCCAGGAACAAACCAAGGATTTTGTTTTACCCACCGTTGGCCAAAACATTGGTGATAGCTGGGTGACAGATCTATTCACGGTGTTACGTGAAAAGATGGTCAAATACACCATGGAGGTGTCAGTATCTTTGGCCACTAAGGTGGTCATGGATACCAGCAAGGAAGTGGATAAGCAGATTGCTAGTCATACCAAGACCATTCTTGGTGTGGATTTGACGCCGTTTTTCCGTGGCGCTGATATTCAGGATGAGATTGATACTCAGATTGCTGCAAACGTTTCACTGATTAAATCTATTCCAAGTCAGTACACGGATAAGCTTGAAGCCTTGGTGATAAATGCCTTGCAGACTGGGCAGACCAATGAGGACTTGGCACAGGAAATTAAAAAGCTCGGTCATAGTACGGACTTTCGTGCGCGACTGATTGCAGCCGACCAGATGGGCAAGATCAACGGCGCTATCAACAAGAAGCGTCAGGAATCCATGGGTGTGGAAACATACGATTGGCAAGATTCCAATGATGATCGTGTACGTCCTTTATGTGCTAGTCATCATGGTAAAACCTTTCGATGGGATACACCGCCTAAGGGTGGGCATCCTGGTCAGAAGATCAAATGCCGATGCACGGCGTTGCCGAATTATGAGGATATCTTGATTGATTGATTTGTCTTATAATTGTTCAAAATTTAGGAAGGAAAATAAAAATGAATGATTATGAACACCTTGAGGATCAATCTGTAATAAATATAGACACCAATGAAACGGATATAGTGTCTGTATATCGTAAACAGGAATTTAAGAATACAGATGGTATTAACCTGACGATTAACAATATGTTATACGTGAATTCCGAGGGGGAGGTATTAGCCTATATCGGAGATAAGCAATACCAATTGAGACGAGAGCCGTATTCTATTTTTGAAGCTTCAATTTCATAAAGTAAGCCCACTTCGGTGGGTTTTTTATTGCCCACAGAAAGTTGATTTATGTGCTGTAAAAACTGCTGTATCTGCTCTTGTATAAAAGGTTCTGGCTATCAACCTAAACCAAGACCAATTCCACCTGATATAGAGACACCGCCAATTGTCATTTATCCACCAAAGAAACCATAGCAGACCACCGTAGGGTGGTTTTTTATTGAGCTCAATTTATGAAACTCATTTACCAACTCAAAATTGGTGACTTTGCACCAAGCGAAAGTACACGCTCATTTACTCAAGAAGGGTATCTGAAATGCGTCAACGTTCGCTTGGCCAAAGCACCGCAAGTCCGTCAGTACTACGCTTATGAATTTCCAAATTTGGAAGGCTATTCAGCGGATCAGGTCATCAATGTCTATGTGGCAGCTGAGGATCTATTTAAACCGGAAGTGATCAAGAGCTTCGACGGCGTAGATGCGACGGACTATCACCCACCTAAAAATGAAATCAATGCTTCCAACTGGAAGGACTACCACATTGGCGATTGTGAGAATGTGCGCCAAGAGGGGGAATTCATGCTGGGTGATCTGATCATCAAAGATCAGAACAGTATCAATGCCATTCAAAACAATGAGCGTGTCGAAATTTCATTGGGCTATGGAGCTGATCTTGTGCTTGAACAAGGTACAGCACCAGACGGTACGCCGTATCAAGCCCGGTTTATTAATTTTAAAGGCAATCACGTGGCGCTGGTGAAATACGGTCGCTGTGGCGGTGATTGTCGCGTCGGTGACCATAAACCAAACCCAAAGGGGAAAAAGATGGAAATTAAAGTAAACGGTATTCGCTTTGAGATTGGTGACAACCAAGCGCTAGCTGATGCTGTAAAGCAACAAGAAGACCAGCTTGAAAACTTGAAAGCAGCAAAACTCAAAGTCGGTGACAAACAATTTGCCATCGGTGATGAATTGCCAGCTGTACAAGCAGTGGTTGATACCTTGCAGACTGAAAATGCACAGCTTAAGCAGAAAGTTGGTGATCTGGAGCAAAACCAGATGACACCTGAAAAACTTGATCAGGTCGTTGCAGAACGCGCCTCTGTCATTGCGGACGCCGTTGCATTGGTGCCAGGTATTAAAACTGAAGGCTGTTCATGTGAACAAATCAAACGTGACGTGATTGCTGCCAAGGCTGGTGACACGTTGGTGACCGCTGTACTCGGTGGTGTCGCCGTCGGTGATGCTAAACCTGAACAGATCGACACGGTATTCCGTGCACTGTCAGCAGTGAAGTCGACCACACCAGGCAATGCAGTCGGTGATGTATTACATCAACAGCAACAACAGCAAAACAATAATCAGGACCCTAAAGAAAATAAGGGTTATGACAAGTCTGCTGCATACAAAACAATTTAAGGAGAACTTGAATCATGGTTCAGCAATTAAATGCGGTAGTCGGTCAGCGTGGCCGTTTAACTGCCAAAGAAGTTGTACTGTCATTACCGCTTTCAGGTCTGACTTTAGTCAATGACGGTGATGTAGTTGTCCGCACGACTGATGGCAAATCTGTAACGGCTGTGGCAGGTGCTACACCTACACGTTTCGGTGTTGTGGTGCGCCACGGCGTAGGTAAGTCCGGTAAAACCACTGCCGGCAAAGAAGCCTATAAAGCCGCTGATATGGTCCCTGTGATGTTTGAAGGCGCGATCTGGGTCAAGCCTACAGCGCCAATCACTGACATTACCGCAACCGTTTACATGAAAACTGCAAACGGTACGACTATAGCGCCGTTAGGTTCTCTTTCCTCATCTTCAATAGATGGTACCGAATTACCAGGTGCAGCATGGGAAACCGTGACAGGCGCAGATGGTTTAGCACTTCTTAATCTTCGTGGAGCTTAATTAAACATGAGCAAATTAGCAAAAATGAAAGCGCGTTTAACGCCGATTTCACATGCCATTCAGGCACAGGTTGGCGATGCGTTCAACATGGATGCATTGGCACAGCTCTTCGTCAAGATCGAAGAACAAAACGAAATTACACCACAGCTTGCACAGGTCCTTGACTACGCCAAGTTCATCCCAGTGACCAATGTAAATGCGGTTTATGGTGGTGGTGAAATCCTGTCTCGTAAAAAAGGCGTGGGTATCGGCGAAGACTATGCTGGTACTGGTGATGATATTCCGCTTGCAGAAGTTGAATACGATACTGTAAGCCTACCCGTGAAAGTAGGTGTGATTGGCTACCAATATTCAGTAGTTGAATTAGCGACTGCACAGCAAATGAACCTCACGCTTGAAGCGGACAAAGTTCAGGCTGCAAACTTGGCTGCTGAAAAACACATGTCAAATGTGGCCTGGTACGGTTACACCAAAGCGAATGCCAGTGGACAGCTTGAAAAAGTGAATGGCTTCTTAAACCAAACAGGCGTGACCATCGTGACAGGTCAGCATGATTGGGCTACGGCGACCATTGAAGAGGTTTTATCCGACTTCAATAACTCATTGGCTGATTCGTCAGATTTGTTTGATGGTGACTCTTCAATTGAGCCTGACACTTACTTAATGGCATCAGCTCAGTACACTCACTTATCGACACGTGTCGTGCCAGATTCAGGTGGTAAAACATTCCTGAAGTACATTGAAGAAAACAACATCTTCACTACTCAGGGCAAAACTTTAACCATTCGTGGTTCAGGTCGTGGTAATGGCAAAGGTACAGCAAGTGCTGACCGTTCGATCATCTATCGCCGTGATCCATCATGCATCCAGTTCAAAGGTAACAGCGTTGAGTTCTTGACGGCGCAACCGAAAGGCTTAGATGTACTGGTACCTGGTCACTACAAATACCAGGGCGTTTGGCTGAAGCGTGTTGATTCGCTTCGTTACCTTGACCATGCATAAGGATTAAAACCACATGGCTAAATATTCATACACATACAGCGGCTCTAATGCCGCTTTTGTTTTTGCGGGTATTGCGACTTTGCCCACAGGTATCGCCGTATTGCTGGAAGCCGATCAGCACAAAGCACTTCAAAAGAACAAGTTCGCTAAGCATTTGATTGATGCTGGTGAGCTAAGCATTGAAGAAATTGCAGAAGTTGGTGATTCAAAACCTGCTTCAGGTCGTGGTAAAGGTGCTCAAGCTGGCAAGCCTGATGATGGCAAAGGCAAGGGCGATAAATCCAAAGGTGGTGAGCTCACGATTGATGAGGTGCGTAAAGCGCTGACGGATCTTGAAATCACCTTTACTGAAGATGAAACCCTTGAGCAACTGCAAGAAAAACTTGCTCAAGCCACTGAATAAGGTGACCTATGGACCCACAAGCTTTTAAGTTGAAGTTTAAGTACGACACGGCGCTGATGAATCTACCGGATGCAGAAATTGCAGATGCGTTAGAGGAAGCGGATCTCGTTGTGAAGTCACTTGAATTTGGTGATCTGAAAGAACGTGCTGTGGGTCTATATGCAGCACATATTCTCAAGGTTGCACTCAAATCAAAGTCAGGTAACAGCTTTTCAGATGCTTCGAGTATGACCATTGCAGGTCAGAGTGTGAGCTTTTCACGTTCTGGTACCGATGCATTTTATAACCAAAGCATTTATGGCCAGCGTTACCTGGCATTAAAAAATTCAATTCCAATTGGCAATGAGGGTACCAATCCCAATCGTTTGGGCGTTGGAGCTTTCGTTGTTTAGGAGCAAGGCATGTCATTTAAGTATCAAGCGCCTGATCATTTCAAAGCGACTTCGCTTGAAATTGCAGGCATCACATACAAGGTTGAAAAAGGTGTGATCGAGTCGGATACCGACATTGCACACATCTTGGCACCACATGGTTTTAAACGTGCGGTTGCTGAAGCCAAAGCAGAACCGAAAAAGGAAACTGCTGCTGCAAAGTAGGTGATGTATGAGTGATTACCGTGTTGATGCTGATGTTGATTTTAACGAGGTCAATGAGCGTGTACGTGCTGAAATACGGCGCACGGTAAATGCACTCACACTTAAACTTCAGCGCACCATTCAAGAAGACATGCTGACAGGTCAGCGCTTGAATGTGCAGTCTGGGCGTTTAAGGGGATCTGTTTCATCTAAGGTGGAAGAGGATAAGGATTGGATCGAGGGTACAGTCGGTGCGGGTGGTGCCTTGGTACCGTATGCCTTTGCTCATGAATTTGGGCTTAAAGGTGCGATGGCCATTAAGGCGCATTTGCGTACAATCAAGAAAGTCTTTGGTCAGCCGATTACACCTCGTCAAATCATGATCAAAGCCCATTCTCGTAAAGTCGATATGAAAGAGCGCCGTTTTATGCGTGATTCATTGGATGAAGTGGCGAAGATCGTGCCGAAGAATATTGATGCTGCAATTGAAAGGGGATTGAGCAGTGAATAGTGAAGCCATTTACCAGGCATTGTTTAATCGCTTGTCAGGCATCGAGGGGATTAAAACCACCAGTCGCCGTTTAAAGCATTTCAATCACGTTGCACCTGATGACCGTCCTGCCTTATTCGTGACGCAAGGCAATCAAACCGAAGCACCAGTGAAAGGCTTGGATGCCAAGGTTGAACTTGAAGCGGAAGTGTACGTCTACATTCATGAATCAGATCCATCTATACCGCCGTCGGTCCAGTTGAATCAGATGATTGATCAAGTACGTGCCAAGCTTGCACCTGATCATCCTGATATGTGCGAATACCAAACCTTAGGGGGATTGGTCGAGCATTGCTGGATCGAGGGCACGATCGAAGTTTTTGAAGCAGTTGAAAACATGCTCGATGACCAAGGGATTGCCATTATTCCGATACGGATCCTTACCACTACCTAAAGCAATTCATAAATAACATGACCGCCAATACGGCGGTTTTCTCATTTTTAAGAGGTCGATATGGCTCAATATTTATTTGGTGCCGGTAAAATCTTTGCCACACCATTACAGGATGTGCACGGTAATCCAATCACCAATGGCACACCAGTGGAAGTGGGCGTAGTGCAGTCAACATCAGTTGATATCAGCTATGACTTAAAAGAACTCTATGGCCGTGGTCAGTTCGCCGTAGACGCCGCACGCGGTAAAGGTTCAATTAAGTGTAAAGCAACCATGGGTCGTATCAACGGCGCATTGTTGAATTCCATTTTCTTTGGTGGCGTGGTCACTGAAGGTGGTATTACTGCAGTCGCTCAAACCATCAATGGTGAAGTCGTTGCAGCGTCAGTAACACCAGTCGTTCCGAACAGCGGTACATTCGTGAAAGATTTAGGCGTAACTGATGCCAAAGCAGTTCCTTTAAAGCGTGTGGCGAGTGCACCGGTTGCAGGTCAATACAGTGTGGATGAAGCGACAGGTGTTTATACCTTCGCAACTGCTGATGTAGGTAAAACGGTATTTATCAGCTTTAAATACACAGCGACGGTGGCAGGTGCCAAGTCAGGTGTCGTAAGCAATTTGGATATGGGTTATACGCCTGAATTCAGTGTTGATCTGTTCCGTGACTACAAAGGTAAATTCTTTGGTATGGAATTCTTCCGCTGTGTCAGCAATAAGCTTGCGTTCAGTTCAAAACAGGATGATTACGATCTACCTGAGTTTGAATTCCAGCCAATGGCCGATGATTTAGGCCGTGTATTCAAATGGACTACTTCGGAGTAATGCCAAATGCAATTTAACCAGGTCGAAAACCCGCGTGGTAATCCGCTTAAAATTAATGGCCAGATTTGGATTTTTGCGCCGTTGTCATTAGGTGCTGCTGAAAAGCTGATGCCAAAGCTTAAAACCTTTGATCCAAGTGACTTTGCTTTAGTGGTAGATGTTGCACATGGCTCTTTAAAGCGTAACTATCCTGACATTACACGTGAATTTGTTGCTGATGAACTGCTCGATGTTGGTCACGTGAACGCCGTATTTGAGACGGTCATGGGGGCTTCTGGTCTGGTTTATACAGGTGAAGACGAGCAGGCCACTGATTCGGGGGAATAGACTGGGAGGAGCTGTACACGCATTTGGTGGTTACATTGGGCAAGGATTACGACTATGTGCGTAATGAATTGGATTTTCCAAGAGTCAAAGCATTGAATGCGTATCACAAGCAGTGTCCTCCCAGCCATGTTGGCATTCAGCGTCTGTGTCGGATCCTTGAGGCATTTATGGGGATTGAAGACAGTACTGGTTCAGATGATACGCAAAGCGATGATGAAGATGATCTGTTTGCGGATCTGCAAAACTTCCCTCAGGGTGGCTAAGGCTACCCTGATTGATTTATATACTTGAGTTGGTTAAAGTTTGGCTGAACTTTATAAAAATCGGGTATAAGCATGAAAAAAGTATTAGGGGTGAGTTTTTTAGCTTTCACTTTGGCTGCTTGTGGTGGAGGTGGTGGGGGTGATTCTTCATCTTCCAATAATGATGGTAACAACCCACCAGTATCAAAGGCTGAAGTCACAGGTATTTATACTGGAAAGACCAATCAAGAACAGAATGTAGTTGGATTGGTGGATAAAAATAATAAATTCTGGTTCTTATATTCACCACCTTATTCTGCTGGTGTTACAGGATTCATGACTGGAAACTTCACTGTTTCTGGTAATACGATAAAAGCCAATAGCGGAAAAGACTTTTATTTTGGTGGTTCTACCGTTTACAGCACCTCTATTAGTGGAACAGTTGATTCCAAGAAGAGCCTGAAAGGCACAATCACATATTCGCCTTCAAATCAGGTTACATTCGATACTGTATACGAAACGGATTTAAACAACACGGCGTCCAATCTAGCGACAATTGCAGGCACTTATTATGGAGAATCGGCGATTGTACAAGGTATTGAAGATGCAAATTTGACTATTTCAAATACGGGTGTGATTTCAGGTAAAGGACAAAGTGGCTGTACGTTCTCAGGGAAAATAGCAGCTGAAGAAAATGCACCTTACTACAATGTTGATTTAGTTTTTGGTTATTCACCTTGCTATCTGGCAGGACAGTCAGTTAAGGGTGTGGCTTATTATGATTCAGCTGACAAAACTTTATATGCAGTTACTGAAACAAGTAGCCGAGATAATGCAGTTTTATTCTTGGGTACGAAAAATTAAAGATAAAAATTCTTATTATCCATAGATTTTAAAGAACCGCCTTAATGGCGGTTTTTTTATGCCTGTAAGAGAGGAATTATGAGCAACAATCGAGTGGAAGTGCACGTTGGTGCGAAGACTTCTGAACTTAAAAAGGGCATGAATGATGCTGAGAAAATCGTTAGTGATGGCGCTAAACGAATTGAGGATACTGGGAGTAAGGTTAAATTTAAGCTGGATTTCTCAAGCATTAAAACTGGTTTGGATGACATAACCAAGAATATCAACAATAGATTTGAGGATATCGGCAAATCAATCTCAGGAAATTTAACTAAAAGCTTTGCCGCGATCGGAGTTGGTATAGCGGCTTCTGTTGGGACAGCAGCTATTGGATTGGCGTCATTAACATCTGAAGTTGGTCGAACATCAAAAGAATTGGAAATTCAAGCACGCTTGGCTAATACAACCACAAAAGAATTCCAAGAGTGGGCATTTGCTTCTAAATCAGTCATGGTTGAGCAAGACAAACTATCTGACATCATGAAAGATGTGAACGATAAGTTTGGTGACTTCATGCAAACTGGTGGCGGAGAAATGGCTGATTTCTTCGAGAAAATTGCACCAAAAGTGGGGGTGACTGCCAAAGAGTTCCAAGGTCTTACTGGTCCACAAATCCTCGAAAAGTATTATCAAACGTTAGAGAAAGCCAACGTATCCCAAGCTGAGATGACTTTCTATATGGAGTCAATCGCTAATGATGCAACGCTATTGGCTCCATTGCTAGAAAACAACGCTGAGAAGCTAAAAGAATATTCAAAACAAGCGCATGAACTTGGCTTGATTATGGATCAGGATGCAATTGCGAAGACTAAGGAATTCAATACTGCATTAAGTACGATTCAACAGACAATCGACGGCGTATTTACAAGACTGGCAGCTCAAGCAGCACCGGCGCTGACAAACTTAGCAAATGATTTCCTTGGTTTTGCATCAAGATCCAGAGAGGGTATTGATAGTGCAGTCACGGCAATAATCACGACATTCGAGAGCCTCCTCGATATTGTTCAAAGTGTATTTAGTACGATAGGCGGTATTTGGAGTGATTTAACTGCTGATATTGGTGATGGATCGATTCAACAAGTAGGGTTTATGGATCTAGTCGCTGGTGCGATGAATGGATTTGCAGCCGTAGCTGTTGGGCTAAAAGTTAGTATCGAAATTGCTTTTGCTGCTATTCGTGCGGTCGTTGCTACAGTGTGCCAAGCAATCAACATTTCAGTGAATACTGTAATGAATGTGTTTGGAGGTTTCCGAGATACGATTCAATACGGCCTTGATGTCTTGTCTATCAAGTTTCAGACCTTTGGTAATATTGTTAGCAATGTTTTGAACTTTAACTTCTCAGCTGCCAAAGCATCATGGGAAAGTGGTCTATCACAATTAGGTTCAATTACTGATCGCTATACAGGTCAGATGCAGTCGCGTCTAACCAATCTAAAAACAAGTTGGAATACTGGTGTAAGCAACACAGCTAATGCTTGGGGCACAGCAGGTTCGGCTATTGTCAATTCTGCAACAACAGGTGGGCAAAGACTCCAGAATCTGTTCTTAAAAAATCCTACTGTAGTCGGAACTGCACCACGACCTACACCATCACCAACATTTAACTCAAATAAGGGTATTGGCACAGGGGTCAAAGACTCTAAAGGAAGTTCGGCAAAAGCTAAATCTGATGCTGATGCAAAAGCAAAGGAAAGAGCTGCTGAGCAAGAAGCTAAAGCAATTGCTGATATTCGGTATAAGTATGCTACTCAAGAACAGAAAATAAAGCTGGATCTTGAAAAAGCACTTAAAGAAATTGAAAAAGCCAAAATCACTGATGCTGAAAAGGCTGCTTTTAAGGTACGTGCTGAAAAGGATGCCAGTGACAAGATTACTGCATTAAATGCTGAACAGTTTGAAAAAATTAAAGCTATTCGCGAAGCTGAAATTCAAAACAAGCAGCAACAAGCTCAGCGAATCTATGAGATTGAAAAGGCTAATATCCAAGCTGAATTCGATGCTAAGAAAATTTCAAATGTTCAAAAAGCACGGCTTGAAAAAGAGTTAGAGGATCAGCTCAGAGCTATCAAGCGTAATGGCTTGCAAGAGCGCCTTGACTTAGAAAATCAAATGTCTGGTATCTCAGGAAAACAGGGTAATCAGAATCAGATTATGAACAATATTTCTGATTTGGATACTGATCAAAAGGTTTCCGATACCAAGCAAGTTGGAGTTCTTTCAGATGCCCAAATGAAAGACTTTGAGGATAAGTTTGGTGGTCTAACGTCACGAATGTCTGGTCTATGGGACAAGGGCATTCAGTCCATGATGAATGGAACGCTGACTTGGAAAAATGCCATGAATGCCATTTTTACAGAACTGGCAGGGGCGTTTATTCAAAGCATGATCACGGCGCCAATGAAAAAGTATGCTGCAAGTTTAGCCACTCGATTGGCTGTAAAGCTTGGATTCATCAAAACTGAAACCGCTGCAGAGGTTGCCGGTCAAGCTGCACAGACTGGCGCCGTAGTGGCTGGTGAAACCACCAAGACCATGGCAACCAGTACAGGTGCCTTAGCGCGTTTGGCCATCAAAGCGGGTGAAGCAATCAAGTCCATCATGATGTATGCCTGGGAAGCGATGGCGGGTGCATTTAAAGCTATGGTATCCATTCCTTACATTGGTCCAGTGCTTGCTGTGGCGGCTGGTGCTTCTGCATTGGCATTGGTTGGCGGTCTTGCTGGCAAAATCAAATCTGCTCGAGGAGGTTACGATATTCCTGCAGGTGTGAATCCAGTAACTCAATTGCATGAAGAGGAAATGGTCTTGCCTAAACAGCATGCCAATACGATCCGTGCTTTGGGTAAAAACTTAACCTCCGATGGAGGAATAGGTGGAGGTGGTGGAAGCTCAGCGCAGACCTTTAACAATTTCACGATTCAAGCATGGGATTCAAAAGACGTCCGCCGTTTTATGGAAAAGCATGGTCGTGAATTGGCTGGTGGTCTGAAAGGCTATAACCGTAATTTTGGTCGATAAGGGAGAAAATCGTGTCTGATGTATTGTTTCCTGAATTGCCAGGACTGGAATGGGATCTAAGCAAGAAACCCATTTTCAATACAAAGATCATGGAGTCAGTGAACGGTCGGGAGCTTCGCGCAAGTTACCAGGCCGTTCCCAAGTATGAAATATCTTTGTCGTTCGGCTTTCTGCGTGAATCGAAAGGAAAGAATGAATTACAGCAACTCGAAAGTTTCTTTTTAGAACGCCGTGGTGCATTCGATTCCTTTCTTTTTAAGATGCCTGAGGATTGCGATTACACGTGTTCTTACAGGGGTGATGGAAGTAAGACAAGTTTCCAACTGTATAAGCAGATGCATACTTCCGTGATTCCTTTGGCTCATACAAAGGCTGAGACAGTTTTTGAAGTAGATCCAACGTTTTGGAATGAAAATGATCAAACGCCGTTTTGGAGTGACAATGACGATGATCTGTTTTGGGATGACACAACTGCTCAAGTAACCAAGTCAGGCATGGTTACGCTTTCAAAGCCTTTGAAACAAGGTCATAAGTTTGAGGTGAAAGGGACGTATTACTATCGTTGTCGATTTGCTGATGACGAACAGCAATACACCAATTTCATGAGCAAATTATGGAAAGCCAACAAGGTCGATATGATCGGTTCATTAGGAAATAAAGTATGAGAGCAGCTTCTCCAAGATTAATTGCATTGCTTGATGCTGATCAGTTTGTGATGGCAGATCTCTATACCATTACAACGGTGCAGGGTGATGTTTTTCGATACACGAATTATGATTTTGACCTGGTGGTTGCGGGTCAGGTTTATAACTCAGATGGCCCAATTATCAGCCGTGATGGAATCAGTCTTTCACTCGGCATTGAAGTCGATAATTTATCGATCAGTATTGATTGTATTGACGATAACAAATGGAACGGAATTAATGTTGTTCAAGCCTTTCATAATGGCCAATTAGATGGTGCTCGATTTAAGTTGGAACGGATTTTCATGAATATGAATACACCAACCGATACCAGTGCCGGGGCTATCAAGCTTTTTGAAGGTCGAATCATTGAACCTGATTTGGATCGCAACTCCATTCAGGCAAGTGTTGCATCAGATCTGGATGAATTGAACGTACAAATGCCACGAAATCTGTATCAACCAAGTTGTACCAACACGTTATTTGACAGTGCATGCGGCCTATTGCGTCAAAATTTCATGGTGCAAACGACGATTGAAGCAGGCAGTACTACAGCACGAATTTTATGCCAGGTGAATCAGCCTCAAGGTTGGTTTACTCAAGGTGTAATTGAATTCTTGGACGGTGGTAATGCAGGTCTAAAACGGACGATTCGCATGCATGAATCGGGGGCTTTGTTATTGACTTTGCCATTACTGGAAGCACCGCAGGCAGAGCAGCGAATCAAGGTTTATCCAGGATGTGATAAGCGTTTAGAGACCTGTCAAAACCGTTTCAATAATTTCAGCCGTTTCCGTGGTGCGCCATTTATACCAGTGCCTGAAACAGCAGTTTAACCTAATTTGTATTAACGCATACCCAGTCATTGAGCTGGGTTTTTTTATGGGGTGAGAAAATGCCTTTACCGACAGCAGCAGAATTAACAGATCCGACAGCAACGAATACACAGATGAAGCAACGTCTAGGTCAGCTTGCTGAAAATGTAGAATCCAAAGAAAGTTCAACCGAAAAAGCTAATACTGCTAAAAATGAAGCTATTGTCGCAGCATCCACAGACGCAACAACCAAAGCTAATACTGCGGAAGTGAATGCTAAAACTTATACTGATACCGCTAAAGCCGAAGCAGTGTCGGATGCAATAAATAGTTTTTACAATGTTTCAAGCAATCGGAAAGACCTATTTCAAATAAATGATGATAACTTCAATGTCTTACTTAGCATTGATAAAAAGGGCAATCTGCTATTACCTCAGAGCAACATGCCAGTTCAGAATGCTTTAGGTGCTTACCCTGAGCTGAAAACAAAAACAAGATTGCCGCAAGAAGGCTTACAACCCATATCCTCTGAATTAATGTCATATCTACCATTTTCTGGTGTCTCTTACGCTCCATGTCCACTTGGATTGCAGCCACAACGGTACTCAATAAACCCTGTTGATTTGGGTGGTTTAAAAGTCGGAATACCAGTTCAAATTCCGCTATCCACATACTACAGCGCAGACGACAGTGTAGTGCATCCAAGTATTGTTGAGTTTTATGGCGGTTTCAGAGGATACCGATATTTGTTGGCTATCACATCATACGCAACAGCTTCTGTGGAAAATCCATCAATATTTGGTAGTAATGATTTAGAAACCTTTGATCTTCTCGATGGATTTGTGCAGCCACTGGCATTACCTACAAGCAATGGAAGTTACAAGCAAAGGTTTTTGAGTGATGTTAATTTAAGTTATGACCCTATCAACGGGCTGATTGTTTGTACTTACCGCGACAGCGCTACAGACCCAGTACTGGGATCTGTAACTGCTCTTTTTGCAAGAACTACCCGAGACGGTTATGAATGGAGTGACCCGATTACTCTATCAGATTTTGAGCCAGACTCGGCAGGAGGTAAAAAACTTAGCCCATCTCTGATCTACAATCCCACACGTAAAAAATGGATGCTGTGGTCTGGCACCGGATCAGGTATGCGACTGAGAACCAGCGACAAATTAGATGGAAATTGGACTATTGAGCATACAAAGCGTTATGACGGTCGCGGAATTTGGCATCACGAAGTTAGATATGTTGGGGGGTTGTTCGTTATGCTTACATCAAACTCAGAGGGTGGGAATAACTTTGAATTTTTAACTAGCATGGATGGAGAAAACTGGACTTATCGTGGTGAAATTCTACCTGAAGATCAAGCTTGGGTTTATAAACCCAGCTTCCTAGTTAATCTCAACGAAGATAAATCCTTAAATCTCACTGTCCTTTGGACTGACAATAACTTGCGAAAATTATTTATCGGTAAAACCAACTCTATTAATTACGAGGTTGCATAATGAGCTTAATATTAAAAAGCGACAATAAAGCTTTAAAGGAAACGGGTAGAAATATTTTTAACATTGCCACTTCATTAGATCGCGCATTATTTGTTGCAGACTTTGGTATAGAAAAATACGTAATAAGAGAGGGTGCAACTCTAAAGGCAAAATCATTTAGTGATATTATTAATTATTCAAGAACTGGTTACACAGAATACTACTCAAAAACAAAAGGTTGGTTAGTAGCCGATCCAAACATCCCTGCGATTCATTTTGACAAACAATCTAACTTGAAAGGGCTGTTACATGAAGGCGCTATTGCTGGTGCAGAACAAATCATCAACCGACAGGGGCTGGATGTACAGAGTAGCGAAACAGTAACTACGACATACAGAACTGATTACATTTGGCTGATGATGGAGGGGGAAGGTAGTGTCGTAGTTTCTGGAAATATCTCAAATCGAGTTGTTGGTGAGGGATTAACTTGCACCGAAAATAAACCTCTTTTTTTGAAGTTAGAAGATAATGCGGGCAATAGTACGATTAACTTTACAACACATGGCGATGTAACTGCATTTTCAATGGTTCGAGGGGGAACTGGTGTTCCGAATGGTGGTCGCGTTCCGTATCTCAATAAAAACAGCTATCGGAGTCGAGGTGCTACGAACATTACATTAACGGATAATGTTAAAAATATCGTTGCTGCTAAAGACACCTATACTGTACTGCTCGACATTTCGGCAGCGTATGGAGTTCCATCAAGCCTTGCTTCTGTGTTTATCGGAAATAAAACTGGGAATAGATTTCAACTAGACACTGATACTTACGGTTTTTCAGCAGCAACTTACTCGGCAAGTGGACGATATGAAGCAATACTCTCACGAAGTCAACCAGTGGGGATAAAAAATTCAGTATTTGCTGTCACGGTTTTAAAATCAATCAATCGTGTGATTGTTACAAACTGTTTAAGTCACGCACAATCGCTTCTTGATTTTCCGATTGATGGGTTTGATATTAATTTTTCACGCACAAATAGTTTAATCAATCGCATAGCTGTGTTTGAGGGTGGTTTTTCACAAACACAATTGCGTGAATTAGCACGAGAATGGCAGGTTTTTGGTTAATTTATTTATTAATATGGCTAACACCCAACCATAATCTTATTTGAGTTTATAGCTGGGTGTTTAAAAAATATCAAAAAGAATAAATTCTTGAGTTAATTTAATATTTCAAGAATTCTTAAAAATTACTTAAAAACTTGATCATAAATAGGAGAGATTAACTTTGCCCCATAAGCACTTAGATGATCATCATCAAGATAGAGAGGAATTTTATTAATATCCCCATAACAATAATTCTGATCACACAAATAAGGAGTAGGGTCTAGAATCTTAACGCCGCATTTCTGAGCTGCTTCATTTTGCATTTCATATGCAATTTTTTGGCGGTCAGAAAACTCCTTTCTTGTGATTTTAACCGACTCGGGAGTGCTCAAGGTAATCGAACTTCTAAACATTGTAAGAGGTACGTTGTCTTTTAGTTCAGGTGTTGGTCTAACTAGATAGACAGGATTATTCTCAGAGAAATTACAAATAGTACTAATCATATGTCCTTTTAAATTATTATGATATGCAGTATTTCTCTCACTAAAAACATGATCAATAAATAAAATCGGCTCTACTGAAGGGTTGTTTTTCTCATTGTATCCATGTATGGACTGAGATAAGCGATTAATAATAATTATAGGAACACCTGGATATTTTTCCTTTACTATATTAATAGTCTTGGCTACTAACACCCCACAATTGTAATTCTTCTCTTTTGTTTGATGGTTAACTGAATAAACATCTTTTATTGTTGGGCAGCCCGACACAGCAAAGCTTACAACACTTCCACCGTGAAGCGAAGCGCGGTCACCAATGGAAACATTTTGACTTTGAGAGTGGCTGTCACCAATTATAATAGCTTTTACTGGACCATTACCATAAGTACATTGTGGGGAAATACCATCTACAGGTCTTCCACAAAATGAGGCTCTTGGATCCCTTTTTTCTTGTTCTACAATTGTAATTCTTTCTGCTGACAGTCGGAATGGTGTGAGACTTTCATATTTTATAAAAACAAATACACCTAATAATCCAACAAAACCAGCTAAATAAATAGGTTTGCATTTTAAGTAGCTAAATATATTTGAAAATTGATTTCTGAATTTAATTTTCTCGATATATTTATGACTCAGAAACCCTAGAAAAATAGAAAGTATGATGCCGGCATAAGTATAAAATTCACTTAATGAAAAAATATAAATAGCAACAACAAGAGGCCAGTGCCACAAATATATAGAGTATGACCAGCTACCTATTTTTTGAGAAACTGCATTTCCCGTAATGAAACTATTATTGCGCTGAGCTTGAATTAATAAAAAAGAGCCTAGAACAGGAAGGATTGCTAGATAACCAGGCCAAGGATTGTCAGCAGATATTAAAAAGTAAGATCCAATAATTAATACTAACCCGGCTAACTCAAATACTTTTTTTCTGCTTTCTTTTACAGTTAAGGGGTAGAGATAGGCAATGCCACCAAGCATCATCTCCCATGCGCGGGTAGATAGTAAGTAATAAGATGGATTTGGCCATTTATAAGTTGCTATAACGCAGAAAATAAAACCAAGTATAGTGCTAACCACTAGTATTGATTTAATAGTTTTAATCGAAAACATCTTGGCAAGTAATACCAATATAATTGGGTAAATTATATAGAATTGCCATTCAACAGAAAGTGACCAAGTATGTAATAGCCATTTTTCATGAGCGCCTGCATCGAAATAGCCGACCTCTCTCCAATAAATAATATTTGATAGGAATGTGACACTACTAGCAGCATGCTTACCTAATGCTTTGTATTCCATCGGTGTGAGGTAAAACCACCCAACCACAAGTAATACTATGCAAAGTAATGCTAGAGCAGGGATTATTCGATTAGCACGAGCAACATAGAATTTAAGGATTGAAAAATTATTTTGCTCTAAGCCTCTAAAGATTATCCCTGTCATTAAAAAACCAGAGATCACAAAGAAAACATCCACACCAGCAAATCCACCTGGCATCCATGATGGGTTGAAATGGAATAAGACGACAGCTATGACAGCAATCGCTCTTAGTCCATTAATGTCAGCTCTAAATTTTTGACTCATAATATGTTGTATTTTTCTATAAAAAATCGAATCGATTTTATAGACTAACTGATAAAAGTTAAATGACTTTTACTACCCAACAAACCACCACCGACCCTGATCTTTAATTAGATCAGGGTTTTTTATTGGATCAGACATGAAAAACATCGAAGTGGTAAAAGAGGCTATGACTTGGCTTGACACGCCATATCATCATCAAGGGCGTGTTAAAGGTGTGGGTGTCGATTGTGCAACACTGCTTTGTGAAGTCTATGAAGCAGTAGGGCTTATTGATCATTACGATCCACGGCCATACCCACCTGACTGGCATATGCATCAGATGGGTCAACGTTACCTTGAGCACATCAAGAAATTTTGTGTTCAAGTGACAGATCCTCAGCCTGGTGATATCGTTCTCTATCATTTTGGCAAGTGCATCAGTCATGCTGCAATTGTCGTTGAGTGGCCTACGATCATCCACTCATATATCCATCAGGGAGTCATTCTGCAGGATGGAACCAAAGGAAGTTTAGCCCGGCGAATTGCCGGGTTTTATCGTTTAAGAGGGCTATAAAATGGGTGGTGTTTTTGGTGGTGGTACCGTCAGCACATCTGACAAGCGGATCAATTCAATGCGGATTCAGCAGTCAGCTTACGGTCTTTGTCAGCCTTTGGTTTACGGTAAAAACCGTGTTGCTGCTAATATGTTCTGGTATGGTGATTTCACAGCCACAGCTCATACAACAACGAAAAAGCAAGGTGGTAAGGGTGGTGGTGTAAAAACTAAAAACACGACTTATACTTACAGCGCTTCATTCATGCTTGGGCTTTGTGAAAATAAAATCAAAGACATTGGGATTATCTGGCGTGACAAAGAACAGATTGTTCCTAAAACGGAAGGTGGTATTCAGCTTAAACCCATTGATCAGCTAGGGTTTGAATTATTTGATGGTGATCATAATCCTGTTTGGGGCTATCTCCCATCAAAGCATCCTGACCAGGCATTGCACTATCCATTTCTCGGTTATGTCGCATGTGCTAACTACGATCTGGGGGGGAGTGCCAGCTTATCGAATCACAATTTTGAAGTGATTAGCGATATTACATTCTCAGAAACGATTCAAGATGCCAATCCTGCAGATGTAATTGAAGACTTCATTACCAATCCACGATATGGCGCATCACCCAGTCTGCAAATGGCAGATTTATCTGAATTTCGGACTTACTGTACAGCAACCAATTTGTTGATCAGTCCTGCTTTGACAGAACAGCGTGAAGCATTCGAAATCATCAATGAAATTGTTGAAGCGGTGAATTGTGCAGTGGTACCAAGTCCAGATGGCTTGAAAATCCGTTCATACGGTGACAGTGTCGTCAGTGGAAATGGGGTAACGTTCGTACCTGATCTGGAACCGGTATACCATTTAACAGATGACGATTTCTTGGGAGAAGATCAACCAGTACGTGTTCGTCGAAGCCGTGATACCGATGCATACAACCATTGCCAGATTGAGTACGTGAATCGGTTTAACCAGTACAACACTGAAACAGTTGAAGCCAAGGACCAAGCCAATATTGAAATGTTCGGTCTGCGTACACAAGATCCAGTCAAGTTCGACTTTTTCTGTGAGCCCAAAATCGCCCGTCATGCGGTGCAATTGCTGTTACAGCGAAAACTGTATGTTCGAAATGAATATGAGTTCGAATTAGGCTGGAAGTACTGCCGTTTAGAGCCGATGGATATTGTGACGATTACAGATGAATCTTTAGGCTTGAATCGTTTCCCGGTGCGGATCACGCGTGTCGAGGAAGATGAAGATGGAATGTTGTCTATTACGGCTGAAGAACTGGCTGTTGGATCTCGCTCTGCGGTTGAATATGATCTTCAATCATCTAATGGCTATCAGGGAGGAAATGAAGAGCCTGGAAACGTGAATGCACCGTATATTTTTGAGCCACCATTAGATTTGACTAGCGGTAAAAATCAGATATGGGTAGCTGTATCCGGTGGAATTAATTGGGGCGGCTGTAATGTCTGGGTCAGCTTGGATAATACAACTTATGAAATGGTTGGTACGATCTATGGGTCTGCTCGATATGGTGCCCTGGTTTCAGCGATTGATGCAGATGATACCGAGATGCAGATTCAGTTGAATACATCCAGCCAGATGTTCAGTGGTACGGTTGAAGATGCTGAAGTTGATGCAACTCTATGTAGAGTCGGTGACGAATATATTAACTATATTGAGGCCACATTGAATGGATCTGGGCTGTATACATTGAGCGATGTGATCCGTGGACGTTTCGATGATGCAGGGCCACATAATGCAGGCGAATCATTTGTTCGTATTGATCGTGCTATTTTTAGCCATGATTACAATGAAAATATGGTTGGAAAACAGATTTATCTGAAGTTCACCAGCTTCAATGGATTGCAGCAAAAAGAACAGACGCTGGATGAGGTGGCGGCTTATAGTCATACCATTACTGGCAGCCGTCCATCTGGCGTAAAAGGTCTATCCCTTCAGTCGGCCTTTGAAGGTACAAGCTTTAAAGTTCAGTGGCAAAGTGCAGCTGGTGCCACAGGGTATATCGTTCAAATCATGTCAGGTGGTGTATTGCTACGTGAAGTTGAAACGACAAATACTGATTACAGTTACAGTATGGATGAAGCCAAGATTGACGGTATTCAGCGTGCTTATACAATTCGTGTTGCAAGTAAAAACGGCTCGATTGTCAGTACCTTTGCGGAGCTGAATATCAGTAATCCGGTGCCACCACAATTGTTGAACGTCTACACATCTGCCACTGCAGATTCGATCACAGTGACTTGGATTCCAAGTGAAGTACCGGATCTGAAAGATTACCAGGTGTGGATCAGTACCAGTGCTAATTTTGATCCTGATTCAACAGAAGCACGTTGGACCGGTACCGAAAATGCTTGCACGATTACTGGCTTGCAATCAACGACCACATATTATGTGCGTGTTGCAGCACGAGATGTGTGGAAACCGACATCATGGAATTACTCAGCACGGATCACACAAGCCACTGCAGAAAGTTAAATTTTTCAAGTCCTAAGCACCTTCAGGTGCTTTTTTAATGTCAATTTTATAGGGGGCACAATGTCGAATGCGACACAAATCATAGATACATCAGGACCAGTCGCAACCACTGCAGGGACTGGAATCACTATTATTTCTTGGCTTGCTACTTGGGACTGGGGGTTTTTAATTGGTGTTTTGATAGGTTTAGCTGGTCTTGCGATTAGTTTTGCAAACTACTTATCAAACAAGCAATTTCAAAAACGTAAAGATCAACGTGAGCAAGAAGAACATGAACTAAAAATTGCAAAATTGCGAGGGCAATGGGATGCAAAACAAGACTAAATTATTTGTTGCAGGATCAACGATATCAGCCGCTTTAATAAGCGGTTTTTTTATTACTGGTCCTAGTGAACAACAAGTTCAAGCTACAGCACAAAAAGAGGGATATACAGCAAAACCAGTTATTCCTGTGAAAGGGGATGTGCCAACGATTGGCCACGGTACCACTGTTTATCCAAATGGTGTGCGCGTCAAGATGACAGATCCTGCAATTGATCGTAAGACTGCGTTAAATTATCTCAAGCTGCACATGGATAAGGATGCCCAGCGTTTCAATAAAACCATTTTGAATATTCCAATCTCACAACCTGAATACGATCTCTATCTTGATTTCACGTATCAATACGGCACTGGTGCTTGGTCAGGATCATCGATGCTGCGCAACTTAAAGCAGGGTAAATATAAAGCGGCGTGCGATTCATTACTCAAATGGAAGTATGTGGCGAAGCGTGATTGTTCGGTTCGATCCAATAATTGCTATGGTGTTTGGACTCGACAGCTTGAGCGTCACAGTAAGTGCATGGGGGCGCAATGAAAGATTTAATAACAGTATTTATCACAAAGTTTTACGAAGCCGTCATCATTTTCTTGGCGGCTTTTTTATTGCTTGCGCTCATCGGCTTTTGTGTGCAGACATGGCGAGTTTCGGCTTGGCAAGATGATTACGCACTACTTGATGCAAAATATCAAACCGACTTGGCCAAGGCTGAGGCATTAACCGAAAAAGCGAAAGCAGATGCTATCGCCAAAGAAAAACAATGGTCTGAAAAGCTACTCAAAGCGGAGATTCAACATCGTGAAGATATCAAACAAATTATTGCTGATAGCAATAGCGCTAAGTCCGCTATTGATCGGCTGTCAAAGCAAATCGATACAGCCTCAAGTCGTATGTCCACAGCTACCCGAGAAACCATCATTGAGTACGCCAGCGCCAGCGGTGTCATACTCGAAAAATGCGTCAATGAATATCGAACAGTGGCGCAACGAGCTGATGAACACGCAGCTGATGCAAGCCGATTAAGTAATTCTTGGCCATAATAGAAGGCCCTCAATTGAGGGCTTTTGCATTTAATCATGCATATGGACTTGACCAATAGCATCCACAAAATGCCAGAAACAGATGTTAGAAGTTAAATTATTGGGGAAGTCATACAGTCTTGATGGGGATAATCTTGGTGAATTCATACCAATACCATTGTCATTCCCACTTAAAAATTGAATCTTATTTTCATCAACAAATTTAATAGAAACAACAGAAGGGGATAAATATCCAAGGTAGTTTAAACACACAAATGGTTCATATATATGTAACGTTCTCGAATCTTTGTCAAACGTAATACCAATACTTTCAAATCCCCCGTTATTGTTCAATATCCCATTCAAGACGTGCTTTAAATACAAATATTCTTTATTTGAAAAGTATTCATGCCATTTTGTGTCGCTTTTATCCAAGATTAATTCTTGGTGAATAAATTCGCTCATTATTACCCCTTTGGTTTAGTGTTATAAAGTCAGCTATAATTGATGTCATAACTTATGAATATGCTTATCATCAATAAAATATTGCCCAAAACTATCCATCCAGCCTTGAATAGATGTCTCCCACACATAAGTGCGGGTTTTAAGCTTCTTAACTATAGTGAGATCCTTGATACCAAAATGTGTACTTCCTTCTGGTAACTCATCCCAATCTACCTTTCCATTCTCAGTAAACCAGTCTTCCCAAGCTAATTGGATATCATGAGCTACAAATCGATTATTGGAATTATCCCAGGCGAATGGATTATTGCTGTTTAGCTTATTTACATGCAGTCGCTTAAAGTATTTATTGTTTTGGTGAATCTCAATGAATACATCCAGGTGCTTTTTAATGAAATCAAACTCAACATTAATTATACCTTCATCTTCAAAGGCATCATCTTTATCAACCAATGCCATGTAGCGCTGTTTCTTACTCCATTCCTTGTAATAACTATTATAGTTATCTTCTGCAACACGGATCGCTTCCTCAAACTCCAATCGGGTACCGCGTTTTTTAAGATTCACATATCGCTTAAGGGTATTCCACGATTCATGAAGAGTGATAGTCTGTAGCTGAGGAATGGTAAAGCCATCTTCTGCATAACGGGTCGCGGCTTCATGGCGTAAATCATGGAAGCGCAAATCACTAATACCACATGCATTACATGCCCGGGTAAAGTAAGTCGACACGGTACGCGTATTCACTGGTATTAAAAGATTCTTGTCATATCCCAAGGCAAGCATTCGATCTCGGACTTCTGGCTTCATGAACTCGTCAATCATATTGATGGCCCTTGGTTCCATGTGGGCATATTTATGATTACCTAAGGATCCATTCGGATTCTTAGCATCTCTGACTAACCACTGACTATTTAGGTCATCGTAATCATCCAGACGCAATGAACACAGCTCATCTTCACGGCGGGCAGTGTAGAGAGCAAACCACATGATCAGATGCATCGGTGTTGAATTCTTGACCCGTTTCCAGCTTTTATAGAAATAGTTGGTCAGCATTTGAAGTTCTTCGGCTGTTGGTAAGCGATCACGCTGCTTGGATCGAGTCACAATTCTAGACTTCTGTAAACCAATCATGGCTTTTTCAAATTCAATTAGTACAGTCTCTAAGGGTTCGCCCCATACAAACTCTGCATGAACGATGACAGCTTTGATATGGCTTAAGTCCTTTAAGATGGTGGCAGGTGCGACACCATCAGTTCCTTTAACTGGATCGCCTTTTCTTCGCATAATTGCATAGTCAGAAAAGTCTTGTCGCGTTAAAGAATAGATATTCTTCTCAGAAATATCTAAACTAGCGATGTGCTGTAGTGCTCCAGTTTTTGTTCTGGCAAAGCTGTCTGCTTCTTCCAAATACTGAAAAATGAACTCCCTGAGCGTTTTGTGCTTTATTTGCACCGCCGGATTCAACATTTTTTCAGGGTGCAATTCGATTTCTGCTTCCGTGCGTTTGATCCAGTCCTCAGCTAATGACTTTTTGCTGAAAGTCTTGGATTGTTTGAATTCAGGGTAGCCTTGACGTTGTACACGGACTTGAGCTCTATACCGGGTTGTGCCGTCTTTTGTTTGTCGCTTAGTGACTGTTCCCATGAATTTGCACCATTAAAATATTGGGGTGCAAGTAGGGTGCAATCAAAGGGCACTAAAAGTCAATACAAAGCGACTAAACGAAGTTAAACGAGGTTAAAGATTTTGAGCAAAAACAATGTAATTGAAGAATTGTTTGGAAGATCAATAGATAGGAAGCTTTGGGTGGCCCCCATGGCAGGTGTGACTGACCGTCCGTTTAGAACCTTGTGCAAGTATTTTGGTGCAGGTCATGCGGTCAGTGAAATGATGACCTCAGACAAAACTTTGCGTATGAGCAAAAAAAGTCTCTACCGTGCCAATTTTGATGGGGAACTGGCACCTATCTCAGCCCAGATTGCCGGTTCAGATCCACAAGATCTGGCTGAGGCTGCGCGTTATCAGGTGGCCAATGGTGCACAAATTGTTGATATTAATATGGGCTGTCCAGCCAAAAAGGTCTGCAATCGATTAGCCGGTTCAGCCTTGCTACAGGATGAAGATTTAGTTGCCCGTATCTTGGATACCGTCGTGGCTGCGGTCGATGTGCCGGTAACTTTAAAAACCCGTCTGGGGTATTTAAATGGTCATGAAAATATCATGCGGGTGGCAAAACGTGCGGAAGATGCCGGAATTGCGGCGCTGGCTTTACATGGCCGTACCCGTGAAGATATGTATTTAAATACCGCCCGCTATTCACTCATTAAAGATGTAAAAGACATGTTGAATATTCCCGTGATTGCCAACGGAGATATCGACAGTCCTGAAAAAGCCAAATATGTACTGGATTATACCGGTGCAGATGCCATCATGATCGGACGTGCAGCACAAGGTCGTCCCTGGATTTTTCGTGAAATTGCCCATTATTTAAAAACTGGCCAATATCTGGATGCGCCGAGTATTACAGAAGTTAAGGATGTTCTATTGGGACATTTGGCTGAGCTATATGAGTTTTATGGCGAGTATTCCGGTTGCCGAATTTCCCGGAAACATATTGCCTGGTATACCAAAGGTCTGCGTTCAAGCAACGAGTTTCGTCAGGGCATGTATCAGGTAGAAAATACAGCTGATCAATATCGTGTAGTAGAAGATTATTTTAATACTTTACTTGAACATGGCTCAACCATGAGTGATGTTCAGGTCGAACAGGTCAATTTATTAGAGACCAAATGATGGCAGGCTAGTAGGAGGTAATCAAGAAATATGTTTTGTGTAGAAATACTACCTTTTTTATCTTGAGCGCGTCGATTTTAGCACGCTGTTTACACTTAAGCCGGTCAAATACATAGCACAACATTTTGTTGACTTAAACCGGACAGGACTTGGACATTGCTTACTTAAACTTGTTCTATGATGGATTCATCTAATATGAACAGGAGGTGATCCTTCTTGTTTGTAGTCATCACCAAGGGAGATCTGTAATGACAAATACCAATCGTCCAGTCACAGAATTTAGCCATAAAACGTCAACGGAATTGCCACAAGAACGCAGCGAAGGCTTAAATATAGATCCTACTGATGCCAATGCACGTCCGGATTTAAATACTCCTGAAAAAGATAATCCGAATGTGCCAGATATGAATGAAGGCAAAGATAATCTGGCCGCGACCGGTGCGGGTACAGTAGGTGGTGCTGCTGTAGGGGCCGTTGCAGGTCTGGTCGGTGGTCCTCCAGGTGCAGTGGTGGGCGGCATTATCGGTGGTGTGGTTGGTGGCATTGCCGGTAATGATATTGCAACATCAGATCGCCAAAAACAGGCAGATAACTACCAGCATCCAGAAGTTCGAAGTGAGGCAGATAATTATCAGCATCCCGACCAGTTGATTGCCGAAGATAATTACTGGCGCGATGAGTATCATAATCGCCCGTATTTTAATGAAACGCGGAATACCTACAGCGATCTAGACTATGATCGTGACTATCGCGGCGCTTATCGTGTAGGTTATGAAAACCGTGCCATGTATGATCGTGATACAGATTTTGATCATGCGGAACCTGAACTACGGACCAAGTGGGAACAGGTGAAAGGTGAATCCCGCTTAAATTGGGAAGAAGCCAAGTTTGCAGTCAAAGATGCCTGGCATCGACTTACCCGCTAAGTCCGACTGAATAAAAAACCTCTCTAATTAGAGAGGTTTTTTATGCTGATAAATTTTAGAGATGTTTCATTTCCAGCACCAGCTGATTGATCAGATCAGACGCTTCCATTTCACGAATTTGTGCCACATTTGAGCCTGCCCAGAACGCGCCATAACCCTGATCGTCTTGTTTGGCTGCAGCAGCATGTAATTGCTTGGCCAGATCATAGGTATAAGGATAAGCCGGCACATCCAGACGATCGGGTGTGTCGACATCCATATGCCAGTGGTTGATGATTCCGCGAGCAGGGCGACCGGAAATACTGGCACTGACTTGAGTGAGTGGCTTGGAAAGCAGGGCTTTACGATAAGCCTCTTTGGCATTGGACGATTTGCACTGTACAAATGCAGTGCCAAGTTGCACGGCATCGGCACCGAAATCCAGCATTTGTCTTGCCTGTTGGCCGTCCATAATCCCGCCTGCCGCTACAATCGGCAGGGAACAATGCTGTTTGATCAGTTTCACCAGATTAGAGGTTTTGACCGAAGCATCGAATTTGGTACTGAAAATTCCACGATGACCGCCGGCTTCAATGCCTTGGGCAATAATAATATCAATTCCGGCAGCTTCGATGGCTTTGGCTTCGGCAAAATTGGTCGCAGAAACCATGGTTAAAATTCCTGCCTGTTTTAAGGCTTGAATCTGATGCGGATGCGGAATGCCAAAATGAAAACTGACCGCCCGTGGTTTGGTTTCCAGCACCAGATTCAGGAAGTCATCATTGTCTTTAAAGCTCGGATAAATACAGTTTAAATGCTCGGGTGGCTGCGCCCCATATTCAATAAATTTATTTTTAAACTGTGCGATCCATGCCTGCGCGACAGCTTCATCTAGGGGCACACTGTCATGACAGAAAAAATTCACCTGAAAAGGGCAGTCTGTCAATTCTTGAGTTTTTAAAATCTGTTGTCGTGCTGCCTCGATACTGCTGGCTCCCAAACCGAGTGAACCCAAGCCGCCTTGATTGGACACTTCAGCTGCAAGTTCAGCTGTAGAGACACCTGCCATCGGCGCCAAGAAAATAGGATGTTTAATTCCGAGATTTTCTAATAAAGACATAGATTTGCTCCTTGTTATGTTTTTACTTTGCCCTTGAGTTCAAAATTAAGCAAATCATATTGGTTATTTTATTTTGAAATACTTAAACTTTGCTTAGCTGTCATTTACATTTCTCACGACACGCTATGTCGCTAGCCAGACAGATCAACTATAGCGCTGCAATTGAAGACTTTATAATAGCATTTTGGTCAAATCTTTCTGAGCTCATGTCTGATCGTATCCGTGAAAAACTGCAAATTTTAGCCGATGCTGCCAAGTATGATGTGTCCTGTTCATCCAGTGGAAGCAATCGTAAAAATAAAGACAAAGGGGTAGGAAATACCGGCAATGGTATTTGTCATAGCTATACCGAAGATGGCCGCTGCGTTTCCTTGCTGAAAATTCTATTTTCCAATGTCTGTATTTTTGATTGCTCTTATTGTGTTTCGCGCCGTTCCAATGACGTCAAGCGAGCAGCATTTACCGTGCAGGAAGTGGTGGATTTGACCATGAACTTTTACCGCCGTAATTATATTGAAGGTCTGTTTTTAAGCTCGGGTATTTTCAAATCGGCGGATCACACCATGGAGCGGATGCTACAGGTGGTGAAAAAACTGCGACTAGAAGAAAACTTTAATGGCTATATTCATTTGAAAACCATTCCGGGTGCATCTCAGGAAATCATTACCGAAGCCGGACTATACGTAGACCGGATGAGTATTAATCTGGAAATGCCGACTGAAGCCGGATTACAGAAATTTGCGCCTGAAAAAACCCATGCCGAAGTACAAAAAGATTTGGGGATTGTGCGGGATCGACTGATCCAGCTCAAAGATGAACGCAAATTGATTAAAACGGTGCCAAAATTTGTACCTGCCGGACAAACCACACAGATGGTGGTAGGCGCACATAGCGAAACTGACCAAGACATTATTTTAATGGCCGATCGGCATTACAAGGAATTTAAGCTGAAACGGGTGTATTTTTCCGGCTATATTCCGATTAACCCTGAAGAAAAAGCCTTACCGGCTGTTGGTTCAGCGCCGCCTTTGTTAAGAGAAAACCGTCTATATCAATCCGACTGGTTAATGCGTTTTTATGAATTTTCTGCCGATGAAATTGTCGATGACCAGCATCCGAATCTGGATCTGGATATTGATCCCAAACTCAGCTGGGCCTTGCGACATCCTGAAGCTTTTCCAGTTGATATTAACCGTGCCGACTATAAAATAATTTTGCGTGTACCGGGTATTGGGGTACGTTCGGCCAAAAAAATTGTACAGGCACGCCGTTTTGGTCAGATTCATATCGATCAGCTAAAACGCATGGGTGTGGCATATAACCGCGCACAGCATTTTATCCGCTGTGCTGATACGCCAAAATTTAAGAAAGATCAGCAATCGCATCAGATCCGTCAGCAAATTTTACAGTCTGGCCAATCTAAATATCAGCAGCAGCTTTCACCACAGCTTGGACTGGCATTCTGATGGCCTGTTACTGTTTTGATGGCAGCATGACCGGCTTGCTCAGTTGTGTATTTCGGGCTTTTGAGTTTAAGGAACTGAATGCCCGCATCACTTCCAATCCACAAGCACAAAATGGCCTGTTTGATGAATTTATTTATGTTAGCTCTAATGATGAGCATGGACAGCGGGTCTGGCAGGGGCTCAAGCAAAAAGTCTCCTCCAGCAGCTTGCGTACTTTTTACTATACTTTTCTGTCGGAACAAGAAGCAGCGTTTCAGATTCTATTTGATTTCGCGGTTTATGTATTTAAAAACCAGCGACCTGTCGATAAAGATTATGGTCATCATGCAGTTATCGGTATGTCGCAATGGGCCAAGCAAGTCGGACGGGAAAAGCACCGTATGGAGGCTTTTGTACGCTTTAAAAAGGCCAAGGATGGACTATTCCTGAGTCTGGTTAAGCCGGACTTTAATGTTCTACCGATTATTTCCCGACATTTTCAGGAGCGCTATCAGGATCAATCCTGGCTGATTTATGATGAGCTGCGCAATTACGGGATTTATTATGATTTAGAGCAGGTACATCAGGTCGAGATGAATGCTGAAGCAATCGATCCGCAAATCCAGATTGGGCACAGTCAGTCATTCAGTATCGAACTGGATGATGATGAATGGCTGTATGATCAGCTCTGGAAAGATTATTTTAATAGTGTGAATATTCAGACACGTAACAATATGAAACTGCATATTCAATATGTACCGAAACGCTACTGGCGTTATATGAATGAGAAAACACTTTAAACAGTACATCTGGCATCTTTCAGGCATAATAAGCGTTTATATTTAGATTGAGTGCATAGATATGAAGGTATGGCTAACGTCATTGGCGCTGCTCATTGGATTAACAGCATGCTCGAAAGAGCCACAAAAACCGGTCGTCGATCCAGTCAAATATCAGGTTCAGACAGCGCAGGAATTACAGCAACGTTTTGATGCACTCAATAGCCAATTGGCTCAGGATTTTCAGAAATTTAAAAAACTAGAAAGTATTGCTTTCTCACACCAGTTTCCTTTAGATGTGAATAATCTGCAAACTTTAAACCGTCATTTGGTCAGCAGTACGGCATTAAAACCAAGTAAAATTGCCTATTGCGATATGATGAATGCTTATTTTGCCGATATGTATCGTTTGGGGCATTATAATCTGGAACTGGTCGATGACATCCAATTGCCGAATGCTGCCAATGAAAATCTAAAAGACAATTTTTCGAATGCCGATCACTTCTATACTTTTATTCTGGATCGCTATACCACTTATCGTCAGGTTCAGCAGACCATGGGTTATGGTTGTAATTTAAAAGCCGCGCTTTAAATCTTAAAGATAAAAAAGCCCATCATTAAGATGGGCTTTTTAATTTAAATGATTAACAACCTGTAATTTTTTCAGCTTGTGGTTTTTCTTCCGGGAAGAAGATTGGACGAAGTTTCACCCCAATACCATTACCGATAAAGGCAAACACCAGCCATAACCAGCCATGTAAACTGCCTGAAGCGATGCCACTGAAATACGCACCAATATTACAACCATAGGCCAAGCGTGCACCATAGCCGAGCATGATGCCACCGACAACAGCAGCAATGAGCGAGCGTTTCGGAATGTTGAAATTCGGGGCAAACTTACCTGCCAGACTGGCTGCCAGCAAAGCACCGAGCATGATGCCAAAGTTCATCATCGAGGTAATATCAAACCACAACGACTCTGTAAGTGCTTTGGCATTGCCAGCTTTCTGCCAATAATCCCATGCAGTTACATCAACACCCACTAAAGTGGCGCCTTTTGCACCCCAAACTGCCAGGGCAGAAGTCACGCCCCAAGGACGACCTGCAAGTGCCAACGTCGCAAAGTTGAGCAGGGTCAGAATAATCCCGCCCCAAATCAGAGGCCATGGACCACGAATAAAGCGTTTCCAGCCTTGATGCTCACTGCTTGGTTCTACTTCCAGACGACCATGACGTTTCTTTTCGAAATAAACAGTCGCCGCAGCAATCAGTGCAAAAATAACAAAGCTCAGCAGCAATCCAGGCATCACCCCTAAACTCTGTACCAGAGAAATAGGTTCCAGATGCGGCAAAGCAAACCACCAGTCTAAGTGTGAGGTTGCAATCACAGAGCCGATACAGAAGAACAAGAGTGTTACCAGCATACGTGCACTACCACCACCCACGGTATACAGCGTACCCGATGCACAACCGCCACCGAGCTGCATGCCGATGCCGAAAATAAAGGCACCAATCATGACTGACATGGAAACAGGACTGACGTTACCTGTGACCGGGTTGCCAAACAATTCACCCGCACCTAAAGCGGGGAAGAATAACAATACTGCTAGAGCGAGCATAATCATTTGTGCACGCAGACCACGACCGCGACGTTCCTTGATAAAGACGCGCCAACTCGAGGTAAAACCAAATGAGGCATGGTACAGGGTCATGCCTAGCGCACCACCGATTAAAAATAACAGAGCCTGATTTAAGCCAACGATCTGATAGGCACCGATTGTACCGATTACAAGTAAAATAAAAGCCACCCAGACCGAAATATTCGACCGTTGGGAAGCAGCAGCAATGACTGACATGGGAGATTAAATTTTAAAAATAAAGGCTGGTATTCTACTGAATTTCAGCTTAAATGCAGCCCATTTTGGCCAATGAGTGAGTATTAAGTCATTCTTATAGTTGATAAGTTTTATCACTTTATCTGATTTGTGGGAGTGAATTATAAAAATAAATCTAATGGAACATCTCATTATTCTGTAATTCTCTACACTTAAGCAGCTTAAATAAATTGCAGATTTAATCGTATGGTTTTATGCCGATAGATCAGTATCGAGCATTTTTGAGTTTCTAGATTTTCAAATGAAGTACATAAAAAAGCCTGCAAATTGAATCGCAGGCTTTTTAAGCATTAAACTGAGAGCTAAAATCAGTTTTCAGCTTTTTCTCGAACATTGCCAGCACCTTCTTCAACCGCAGCTGCAGTGGCCGCAGTGGCTTTTCGTGCTGCTTCAGCAGTAGCATCTGCTGCTCGAGACGTTGCAGCAGCAGCTTCGTCAGCTACTTGAGCTGTATTTTCCGCTGCATTATCCAAGGCTCTTTCAGTGTCTACCGCAGCTTCACGGCTTGCATCTTGCATATCATGACCGGCTTGATCTGCTGCATTTTCTAAATGCTCACCTGTCGTTGCCCCGGTTTCAGGTGCTTTATCTTTGTTACAGCCGACCAAGGCAACAGTTGCCACTAAACCTAAAGCAATCATTAATTTATTCATCGAGTAATATCCCTTGTTGTTGTATAGCTGCCAACTAATTTAACAGTCATTTCTTAAAGTTTATGCTAGAAAATAGATCAAAATTTGTTGATTAACTGTAACTTTTTTCAATACTTATGCTGCTTTAACTCGCTCAGGACTTATTTAATAAGTTGTTTTAAGTGTATTAAATGAGTCAGATCCAGAAACTAAAAAATTTCTAATTTAATAAGCATTCAAGGATGATGGAAATGAACGGGGTATATTATTAATCTTGCGATTTAAGTTGTCAGTCGTGTAAAAAAGATGATTTTAAGCAATAAAATCCCAGTCATAAAAAAAGCCCGCAGGGTGCGGGCTTTTTAAAGAGAAAATTAGAGACCAGCAGAGGCTTTAAGCGCTTCCACTTTGTCGGTTTTTTCCCAAGTAAAGGCCGTATCAGAGCCTTCACGGCCAAAATGACCATAAGCCGCAGTCTGCTTATACATTGGCTGAATCAGATCCAGCATGCGGGTAATGCCATATGGGCGTAGGTCAAAGTGCTCACGAACCAAGGCAATAATCAATTCTTCAGATACTTTTGCAGTATTAAAAGTGTTGATTGAAATTGAAGTAGGTTCAGCAACACCAATCGCATAAGACACCTGGATTTCACACTTGTCTGCAAGACCAGCCGCAACGATATTTTTTGCTACATAACGCCCTGCATAGGCAGCAGAACGGTCAACCTTAGATGGATCTTTACCAGAGAAAGCACCACCGCCATGACGCGCCATACCACCGTAGGTATCTACGATAATTTTACGACCAGTCAAACCACAGTCACCGACAGGGCCGCCAATCACGAACATACCCGTTGGGTTGATGTGGAATTTGGTCTCTGCATGGAACATATCGGCAGGAATGATTTTCTTCACGATTTCTTCAATCACAGCTTCTTTAAGATTGGCTTGTGAAATTTCAGGATCGTGTTGAGTCGACAAAACCACAGCATCTAAACGAACAGGTTTGCCATTTTCATAAGCAAAGGTCACTTGGCTTTTCGCATCTGGGCGTAACCAAGGCAAAGTTCCATTACGACGAAGCTCTGCTTGTTTTTCCATTAAGCGATGTGCATAGGTAATTGGCGCAGGCATTAAAACGTCAGTTTCACGGCTGGCATAACCAAACATCAAACCTTGGTCGCCGGCACCTTGATCTTCAGGTTTCTGACGGTCTACACCCTGAGCAATTTCAGGTGACTGTTTGCCAATCATGTTGATTACGGCACAGGTCGAACCATCAAAACCCAGATCAGAATGGTGATAACCAATACCGTTCACGGTATGGCGTACTACCGCTTCAAAATCGATATTGGCCGTCGTTGTGATTTCACCGGCAAGTACAACCGCACCTGTTTTTACAAGCGTTTCACAAGCAACCCGTGCATAAGGGTCTTCTTTTAAGATTGCATCCAAAATAGCGTCACTGATTTGGTCAGCCATTTTATCTGGATGGCCTTCGCTTACAGATTCCGAAGTAAATACAGCGTACTCGCGCATAGTCCTATCACAGTTAATTTTAAAGACCCGATATGTTACATCGAGTTGCGCTCTAGGACTAGCTTAACACGACAAAATTGGTCGAAATTGTTTCAAATTATTGTGTTTTTAATTGATTAATAGAATTAAAAAAATTGATATGTCGATTTAACCGTCATTGCTGATTTGGCAAGGAGCGACAAATTAATCCGGATTTTCCCAGATGTAGCAAAATTAAACAGTTATATTCTCGAATAAATTTTAAAAGATCGCTGATTGGAAAAATATAAAGCTAAAATCTGAGCAATTTTCAGGAAAGTGATCATTACATTAATACGCTCGCATGTGATTCAACATGATTCGACTAGCTGTATTGTGGTTGCATCGGCTTCTCTGCATATTAGGCCTAAGGTTTCACTACTGGCCGGTTAAGCATGGCCAAGATTCTTTTTGTATGGGCTTCTTGAAGTAAGGCTGTACGGAGATAAGTCATGATGTATCAAAAGGCATTTACCTTAATTGAGGTGATGATTGTACTGACGATGATAGCGATTTTAGCCACCATGGTGTTTATGAGTTATCAAGGCTATGTGGTACGTGCTCAACTGGCTGAAGTGTTTGAGCAGGCTGGCACATATCGAACTCAGTTCATTGCCTCAGGTCAGCATTGTGATGCTGGACGCGAGATTGGGGGGAATACACGATATATCGAAAAAGTGGTGATTAATGCGACATGCCGAATTGAGTTTAAGCTGCGACAGCAAGGCCTAGATGCAGCGATTCGGGGTAAATCAATTGCATTTGATGTCTATACGGGAAAATGCTTCTCGACTGATATTTATCAGCGCTATTTACCTAAAAGCTGCCAGGGGCGCTAAGCACGCTTGCTGCTTATGATTGAGCCTAAATAGATGTAAGCTTTTCATCTAAAAAATACATAGTTGATCGATCTATTGATAAGAATGAATCATCAATGCTCTTCATCATCGACGAGAAAATTATATGACACATCTCTCTTTAAACGGATGGAGCCGACTTTAGATTAAAAACGAAATAACAGTCAATTCTAAAAAATGCAGGGTTGAAAAGCTCAATCAGACAACAATATGCTAACTATCATATCTAATAAATCCATCGCAAAAGTGACCAGAGAAAACAGAACTAGAGAGAAAAATGTGGAATAATTATCCGATAAGGAAATACAAGACTAATAAACTGATAAATGTTGTTGCTTAGTCTTTACCCCTCGCTGTTTTTTTAAGACAATAGACCATAGTTTTGAAAGTCTTTTCATCATTTCCTATTTCTGAATATTTTGGACTCTGATTTATGACAACCCCGCTTAATGAACGTCGTATTGCAAACGCAATTCGTGTATTGGCAATGGATGCTGTGCAAAAAGCAAACTCAGGACATCCAGGTGCTCCAATGGGGATGGCAGATATCGCTGATGTGGTTTGGCGTGAATTCCTGAACCACAACCCGACCAACCCGAATTGGGCTAACCGTGACCGTTTTGTATTGTCAAATGGCCATGGCTCTATGCTTCAATATGCACTGCTTCATTTAACGGGCTACGATCTTTCGATTGAAGATCTAAAAGCATTCCGTCAACTTCATTCTAAAACACCTGGTCACCCAGAATTGGGTTATGCACCCGGGATTGAAACGACGACTGGTCCTCTAGGTCAAGGGATCGCCAATGCTGTTGGTTTTGCGCTGGCTGAAAAAACCTTAGCCGCACAATTTAATAAAGATGACCTCCAGGTTGTGGATCACTTTACTTACTGCTTCCTGGGCGATGGCTGCCTGATGGAAGGTATTTCACATGAAGTGTGTTCATTGGCAGGTACCTTAGGTCTTGGTAAGTTAATTGCTTATTATGACGACAATGGTATCTCGATTGATGGTGAAGTTGAAGGCTGGTTCTCTGACGATACCGAACAACGCTTCTTGGCTTACGGCTGGCAAGTACTTAAAGTAGATGGTCATGATAGCGAAGCACTTCGTGCTGCAACTTTAGCAGCTAAAGCTGAAACTGCTAAGCCAACCATCATTATTTGTAAAACAGTGATTGGTTTGGGTTCACCAAACAAGCAAGGTAAAGAAGACAGCCATGGTGCGCCACTCGGGCATGATGAAATTGTCTTGACGCGTGCAGCATTAGGCTGGACTGACGAAGCATTTGTTATTCCTGAAGATGTGTATGCAGCTTGGGATGCCAAAGACAAGGGCGCTAAAACTGAAGCAGCGTGGAATGAAACATTTGCTGCCTATGCTGCAAAATATCCGACTGAAGCGGCAGAGCTAAAACGCCGTATGTCAGGTGATTTGCCAGCGGACTTCGTTGCAAAAGCAGATGCTTATATCGCTGAAGTGAATGCTAAAGCTGAAACCATCGCGACACGTAAAGCAAGCCAAAATGCATTGCAAGCACTGGTTCCATTATTGCCAGAAGTGCTAGGCGGTTCTGCGGACTTGGCTGGTTCTAACCTGACGCTGTGGAAAGGTGCGCAAGGTGTACAAGACAATGCAGCGGGTAACTACGTACATTATGGCGTGCGTGAATTCGGTATGACTGCAATCGCCAATGGTGTTGCGCTGCATGGCGGTTTCATTCCTTATGTGGCTACATTCCTGATGTTTATGGAATATGCACGTAATGCGGTACGTATGTCTGCCTTGATGAAGCAACGTGTGATTCATGTGTACACACATGACTCTATTGGTCTCGGTGAAGATGGTCCTACGCATCAGCCAATCGAGCAAATTGCATCTTTACGTGGTACACCAAACCTGAATACCTGGCGTCCATGTGACACCGTTGAAGCTGCAATTTCTTGGAAGTCTGCATTGACTCGTTCTGAGGGTCCGACAGCATTAATCTTCTCTCGTCAAAACTTAGCTTTCCAAACTCGTACTCAAACACAAATTGAGAACGCTGCGAAAGGTGGTTATGTATTGGCTGAAGAAAAAGGCGAATTAAAAGCGATTATTATTGCAACAGGTTCAGAGGTTGCTTTGGCAATGGAAGCTTATGCACAGCTTGAGGGCGTGCGTGTTGTGTCTATGCCATGTGCTGAAGAATTCATGAAGCAAGATGCAGCGTACCGTGAAGCAGTTCTTCCATCCAATATTCGTGCGCGTGTTGCGGTTGAAGCAGCGCATGTAGATTATTGGTGGAAATTCGTTGGTCTAGATGGTCGCGTAATTGGTATGAGTACTTATGGTGAATCTGCACCTGCAAAAGACTTGTTCCAGCACTTTGGTATTACCACTGAAGCCGTTGTTGCAGCAGTAAAAGAAATTACTGCTTAATCAGCCCTTTAAAAGTTTAAAATGGCGTCCCAGTTTTGGGGCGTCTTTTTGTTTTTTGGTCTTTTTAGCTCTGTTTTCATGTGACAAGAGTTGAAGAGTTCTCTTGATAATTGAATGCAAAAAGTGAGATGAACATGAGCTTGTACGAGCAAATTAGCGAAGAAATTACTCTGATGGATGCAGGCGAACAGAAATGGATCGGGCAGGATCTACCTCTTGAGGCCATGATGGCGGTTGAGTTAATGCTGCAAGAACTCGCGGAAGAAAAAGTCATCAAAGTCCGCCGTAAAAACCATGAAAAGACGACTGGCCTAAAACAGGTTGATCGTATTCTGGTTGAAAAACTGTAAAGCTAAAATACTAAAAAGTCCCTGATTGGGGCTTTTTTTATGCCAGATGATTTTTGTCTGGAAGTTGCTTATCAAAACCAGATGAGATAAAGATAAGCTTGTAACTCGCTATAGAACTCAGCACCCTATCGAAACGGCTTATATTGATGAAATAGGCAAAAGAAGTTGGTAAACATGAAAATAAATTCCCAGATTCAGATCAAATCTTTAGAGCAAATATCACAGTACCAATGGCTGCCTTTATGGCAAGAATATCAGGCTTTTTATCATGCGAAGATCTGTGACGAGGTCAGTGAAAATACCTGGGCGAAATTACACAGTACTGAGCTAGATTCGATGTATGGATTTGCTGCATTGCTTGATGAAAAAGTGGTGGGCATTGTACATGTGGTCGAGCATGACAGCAGTTGGACGCTACGGCCTTATGCTTATTTGCAGGATTTATTTGTGCCTTCGCAGTATCGAGGTCAAGGTATCGCTTGCAAGTTGATTGAACAGGTTTATCAGGTGGCAGAACAGCGTAATTGTGACCGCGTTTACTGGCTCACGCATGAATCAAATCGTCAGGCACAAATGCTCTATGATAAAGTGGCCAAAAAGACCGGATTTATCCAGTACCGTATGGATTAATAATAGAAATTTAAAAAATAACTTACAAATTTATCGTTTCATCGCTGCAACAAAACGTTTTATCTTTAGAGCTGTAAATATTTCTGAATTCTATACACTGAATAACATCCAAAACGAGAGATAAAAACATGAATTTCAAAACATTAGCATTAGGCTTAGCGGTTTCATCTGTAGCAACATTTTCTATTGCAAAACCAGTAACCTATACAATTGACCCGACCCATACTGCAGCCGTATTTAGCTGGGATCATTTCGGTTTTTCTACGCCATCTGGTAATTTCTCTGATATTCAGGGCAAAATCGTGGTGGACAATGAACAACCGGCAAAGTCAGCTGTGCATGTGACAATTCCAGTATCCAGTATTAATACCAACGTGACAGCTTTAGATGATCACTTAAAGAAAGCCGATTTCTTTGATGCAGCAAAATATCCAAACATCAGCTTTAAAAGTACCAAAGTAGAAACGCAGAACAAAAAGAACTTCAAAATTACTGGTGACTTAACTATTAAAGGCGTGACCAAACCTGTGGTATTGGATGCTGTTTTAAACAAACAGGCTGAACATCCAATGATGAAAGTTCCAGCAATTGGTTTCAATGCAACCACTTCATTTGACCGCTCTGCATTTGGTTTAGGAGCAAACGTACCGAGTGTGGGTGATAAAATTACTGTTCAGATTACCACTGAAGCCACTGTACCTGCGCCTACAAAGAAATAAGATTCTCTGTATGGGTAGTATGAAAAAGCACCTGATTTAGGTGCTTTTTTATCAAATAAAATGACTTAGATCTAATCACGATTCAGAATCAGCAGACAGCCAAAACTGATAAAGATCCCGCCTGTAACTCCATCAATCCATTTGGCAAATTTTTGATAATAAGTCGTCATCTTCGGCATTGAAAAAATAATGGCTACAACCGTAAACCAGAGCAAACTTTCGATAAAGACCAGAGCTAAAAGAGAAGATTGTTCTGATAGTTTTGCATTAGGGCTAATCGCCAATGCAAATACACTGCTAAAGTAAATCAGGGCTTTGGGGTTGGCCATGTTGGTGAAAAAACCTTGCAGCAATAATTTAAGATACGACGGCTGAACGATAGAAAGAGCTTCTGCTTTCGAATTTGTTAAAGGTAGAGGTGTCTTAAAGCTCGACTTCAACATCAAACTGCCCAGATAGAGCAGATATAATCCACCCAATAGCATTAAGATCTGCTGTAACCAGACCATTTTCTGAAATAAAAAATGCAGGCCGCCAAGTGCACAAATTGACCAGACCAGAATGCTCAATGAAATACCGAGGGCTGCACATAAAGCATGCTTTCTGGACTGCCGGATGGCACTTTGTGTGACAAAGAAAAAGTCCGGTCCTGGACTAATCAGGGCAAAAAAATGAATCACGGCAATGCCGAATAATGCGCTCATAATATTTCTACAGTCGAGAGGAAGAGTTTAGCCTAGAATTTATCTGAGACTAGGATACGATATTTAATTGCGTCAGATATTGCTCTAGTACAGTTTGCGAGGTAGTTTCCAGTACAGGCGCAAACTGAATATTGGCAGCGCGTAGTGCAGGAATATCAATTTTAGCCTGACTCAATTCACAGCTATGGCCAATCAGCCATTTTTCCAGACTGTCACTGGCGACTTCAGGATGGAATTGTAGTGCCAGAATATTACTGCCTATACGAAAGGCCTGATTTGCATAAAGCTCAGTACTTGCCAGTAATTCAGCTTGTTCAGGTAGGTCAAAGGTATCACCGTGCCAATGTAGCACTTCAATATTTTCCAGATTTCGCAGTAGATTATTCTCGATAGCTGCAAGACTGAGCTTAGACCAGCCAATTTCTTTGCTCTGTCCTGCATAGACTTTGGCACCAAGCGCATGCGCAATCAATTGAGCACCCAGACAGATTCCTAAAGTAGGTAAATTCTTACTCAAACGTACTTTAAGTAGGTCTATTTCTGCTTGTAAGAAAGGAAAGTTTTCTGTTTCATAAACCCCAATTGGGCCACCGAGAATTACGGTTAAACCAGGATGTTCATAAGCCTTACGCAGGTCATCAATCCCGGCTTCAAAATAGCGGACACGTAGCCCCAGCTGATAAAATACATCTTCCCAAGCACCGAGGTCTTCAAAAGCGAGATGTTGGATTGCATATACAGTATCGGGGAAATGGTCCAGGTTCAGCATGGTCATTTAATCTAAAACGGGAAATATTTATTTAACGTCATTCTGTAAAAAAATAGAAGTCTTTTTAATCCCGTAATTTATGAAGCAAGATATTCTCAATCTGAATAGTGAATCCTGGTGCAGGGCTCTGAACCGGCTTTGTATCATTATGCAGCCCAATTTCATTTCCCACTAGAAAGGCAGTAGAGTAGAGGTGAATATAGAATAAAAAGACTGAGGAAGAAAAAATGCACAATATCTGTCTCTATATCGATAAAAAACGTATCAGTCCCTATGTCATGTCAGTTTACGTCGCTTTAAAAGAAAAAGGCCTGAATTTTCAGGAAAAAACGGTTGACCTAGATCAACTGGAACAACAAAGCATGGCATATCGCAGAATTTGCCCCAGTAGAAAAGTCCCTTGTCTTGTGATGGATGATTTTCATTTATTTGAATCTTGGGCGATTACAGAATATCTGGAAGATGCTTTTCCAGCGCCAGATTATCCAGCTTTATACCCCAGAGAGAGTCAGGCCAGAGCAAAATGCCGTGCAGTTCAGGCTTTAGTCAAAACTGATTTTATGGCAATCCGCCAGGCCATGCCTTCAGACTCAATCTTTGTTCCACCTAAAGGACTTTTTATTGCATCAGCCGAAGTCTTGCAAGATATTCAGCGTTTATTGGCAGTCACAGAGAGTTTGCTCAGTGAATGCTGGCTGACTGAACAGTGGTCAATTGCAGATTTTGATCTGGCCTTTATGCTGCATCGCCTGCTTAGCCAGCAGATTGAACTGCCTGATAAAATTCAGGTATATATCCAGCGAAATTTCCAGCGTGCTTCAGTTCAGGCGTGGCTAACAGAAAATGAAAAGCTCAAGCTTTAAGCTGCCAAAACTTATCAACTAGAGGATACAAAAAAGACTTAAATAGATAAAAATCAAGCGTAATATAAATCAGAACTGTGTGGAAAATTACGAGAAATAATGTCCTTGTTGCATCATTATTAAGGAGTGCGGGGTGGGGAATTCACATCATCATGAGCATAGTCATGTCACTGTGACTGCGAAAAATATCAAAAAATTATCGATTGCTCTGGCACTCACGACCAGCTTTTTAATTGTGGAAGTGATCGCCGGCTTTATGACGCAAAGTCTGGCCTTGCTTTCTGATGCAGCACATATGTTTACCGATGCTGCTGCACTGGCCATTGCGCTGGCGGCCATCAAGATTGGGCAAAAACCGGCAGATAACAAACGCACGTTTGGCTATCAACGCTTTGAAATTCTGGCGGCCTTGTTTAATGCCTTGATGCTCTTTGTGGTGGCGATTTATATTTTATTTGAAGCCTATCAACGTTTAAGCAATCCTCCAGAAATCCAGAGTCTGGGGATGATGGTTGTGGCGAGCTTAGGACTCATCATTAACCTGATTTCGATGAAAATTCTGGTGTCGAGTAGTCAGGAAAGTCTAAATATCAAAGGGGCTTATCTGGAGGTGCTGAGTGATGCATTGGGGTCAGTCGGCGTGATGATCGGGGCGCTGCTGATTTATTTTACTGGCTGGATGTGGGTAGATACACTGATTGCCGTATTGATCGGATTTTGGGTTTTGCCACGCACCTGGATTTTGCTCAAACAAAGTATCAATATTCTGCTGGAAGGAGTGCCAGATGAAATTGATATTGAAAAACTGCGTCATGATCTTTTAGCACTCGAAGGCGTACAAGAGATTCATCAGCTTAAAGTCTGGGCGATTACTTCCAAAAAAGTCATGTTGACGGTACATTTGGTTGCACCGAATGTAGATTATCAGAAACTGCGTCATCAGGCTTTTGAAATATTGAGCCATCAGCATCATATTACTGAAATGACTTTACAGATTGAGGCAGAAAATTGTCCACCGGAACAACGAGGGCATTCGACCCATCAGCACTGAAATATAATCATCTGAGCATCGCAGGGCTTAACTGTTTTTTTAGAAGTGAACGGATGACATCCAAATAACTTGGTGGAGCATCGACATACTGACGCTCTCTTAACATTTGATGCATTTTCGCCAGCTTTTGATGCGGAACAGCGGCCATTAAATGATGTTCAATATGATAGTTCACATGAATCGGTGCCACAAAAGCCCGTGCCAGATAACCTGCGCGGGTTGTACGGGTATTGCTGAGGGCAGAATGACTGGTTTCCAGACCCGCATGTTCAGCCATTGCGCGAATACGGATAAATAAAGGGAATGGTGTGATATAAGCCAAAGGCCATAGCAAATACAGCTTAGGATGGCCACTGGCCCAAAGCACAGAGAAAATCGTGGCATTCGCGAGCAGCATACCTGAACTGTTTTTCAGCAGATTTTTGGCCAAATCTACCTTGCTACGATCACCACGTGGAATAGGTTTGGGATCGTTGGATACACTCCATTCCAGAAGCTCCAAATCCATCAATACCCGACCTGCCAGAAATTTAAGTCCAGATTGCCCGTTTAAGTCGCGAAAGAATTTTCGGAATAATGAGCTTTGAGTAATGGGGAAGTTTTTCACCAGGCCTAAATCCGGGTCGTCTGGTTGAGAGGTTTTAGCATGATGTTTCAAGTGATAAGGACGATATTTGCTGACCTCATTCCAGATTGGGCGTGCACACAGCCAATCGGTCAAATGTGTATTTAGCCATTTGGTTTTAAACAGGCTATGGTGTGAGGCATCGTGCATCAAAATCGCCATGGCCAGCTGACGACCTGCCAAAATCGCCAATGCCACTGCACACATTAAAACCTTTCCCCAAATGGGCAAATATTCCCAGCTATAGGCCACTGTACCGAAGGTCATCACAATCACAGCCCAAGTTGAAGCTATAGACCAAGCACCATGTAAGTCAGAAGTCGTGGTGAGTTCTTTAATTTCTTCGCGGCTAAAAAATTCGGTGACACTGAGCTTAGTGTTCATTGTTTTTCCTATAGCGTTCTTATCATTACTTTCAATATATTTGTCCTAAATATTACAGTCAATTTATTTTTGTGAATAAATATGAAATAAATTATACACCCTGATTGTTAAAATATTGCTGCCATAAAAATTGCCCCTGTTTTTCTATTTTACGAACCGCCCGCTCAAATTGTTGCCGAGCTTCGGCTTCTATCCATTCTGCAGGAAGTAGGGGATCGGCACGTAAACTAAATAAGGCAGATTTACCGAGATAGAAGGCGGTTTTTGCTGCATCAGATAAAGGCAAGCTTTGAGAGTAATCAAACCATTGATGAATGTCTTGATTCACCTCCAGATAAGTTTGATGTAAGGCTTGAACATCCCAAAGTGCGCTGACATCTATTTCCTGATCTATCTCACTGACTTGAAAAAAACGTGCATCTGGATCTAATCCAAACTGGATTGCAGCCGTTTTTAATTCGGTTAAGCTCAGCATTAAGTTGTCTGGACGAATAAAAACATTCTGCTCCATTTCCTGAAAGCCATAATAACCTAGTGCTTTTTCCCGTTTGGATAATGCAGTGCGATCTACACGTCCCAAAGCACCGGTATAAACCAGTACATATTTTCCATTCCACGCGGTCGCCATTTGCATATTGGGATGCTTGTTTAAACTGATAAAAGAAGTATCAAATTTTTTTTCTAGCAATTGATACACCCCGCGCTCTACAGCTTGAATGATATTTTCCTGATTCAATCGGGCTACAGCAACCCGCAGACTATTGTGAGAAATGCTTAATAGATCTGCTGCACATAGCATCTGTTTAATGCTGGCGGTGGAATTTTGAGACGCATATAACAAGTCTAAAACCAGATGACGGGCATTCAATTTATAAGTCATGAAACGATATCGTAATTAAAGGAATTGAAAGTTTTGAAGTTTATTTACAATAGCAATTTGTTGTGAATAACCCAAAAAATGTCAGGGTGAAAGAGGATGAATAAGTGATTTGAGATATGCTTTTTATCAATGAAATTTTTTAAACACAATAAAAAAACCCTTATCTTTCGATAAGGGCTTTTCGTATTCTGGAGCGGGAAAGGAGACTCGAACTCCCGACCCCAACCTTGGCAAGGTTATGCTCTACCAACTGAGCTATTCCCGCAATGAGATGAATTATAGAGAATTCCACAGCAGTGTCAACTCTCTACAAATCTGTTTGCTTAATTAATCAGCACGGCGCCAAACTGTACCTTGGCGGGTATCTTCAAGAACAACACCTTGATCAAGTAAAGATTGGCGAATTTCATCCGCACGCGAAAATTCTTTGGCTTTTTTGGCATCTTGACGCTGTTGAATTAAACCTTCAATTTGTTCAGGTGATAACCCTAGGGCTTCCTGACCAATATCAGATTTGAGAAACTCATCTGCATCTTGTTGTACCAGACCGAGAATATTGGTCAAATGGCGTAAAGTTGCGTAGTAGATTGCTGCCTGTTCCGCATTTTCTTCTTTCACGGCACGATTCAGTTCTTTGTTAATTTCAAATAGCACTGCAATCGCTTCAGGTGTATTGAAATCATCACGCATGGCGGCATTAAAACGTTCAACCAAAGCATCATCCAAGGTTTCCACCAGATGATCGCCATAAACCGCCTGATAGGTTTTAAATGAATGGTAGAAACGAGACAAAGTATTTTTCGCTTCTTTTAAGGCAACATCCGAATAGTTCACCGGACTGCGATAGTGTGAAGACACAATAAAGTAACGCACCACTTCCGGATGGAACTTTTCGATCACGTCGCGAATGGTGAAGAAATTGCCTAAAGACTTCGACATTTTCTCGCCATCGACATTAATGAATCCGGCATGCATCCAGTAATTCACATATTGTTCACCGGTTGCTGCTTCAGATTGTGCAATCTCATTTTCATGATGCGGGAAGGTCAAATCGGCACCGCCGCCATGAATGTCGAAATGATTGCCCAGGCAGCAGGTCGACATCGCTGAACATTCAATATGCCAACCCGGGCGGCCATTACCCCAAGGTGAAGGCCATGCAGGTTCATTTTCTTTGGCGTGTTTCCAGAGGACAAAGTCAAATGGATGTTTCTTTTGAACTTCGACATCAACACGTTCAGAAGCCCCAGCTTGCATATCTTCTAACTTGCGACCAGAAAGACGGCCATATTTGGCAAATTTCTCGACTTCAAAATAGACATCGCCATTATTAGATGGATATGCCGTGCCTTTGTCGACCAGATTGCCAATCATATCTTGCATTTGGTCAATATAGTCTGTGGCTTTAGGCGCAGCATCAGGCGGGAGACAGCCTAGTTTGGCAAAGTCTTCATTCATCGCATCAATAAAGCGGCCGGTCAACTCCGAGATACTTTCGCCATTTTCATTGGCACGTTTAATAATTTTGTCATCAATATCGGTAATATTGCGCACGTATTTGACTTTCCAGCCTTGGCTGCGCAGGAAACGGATAATATAGTCAAATGCAACCACTGTACGTGCGTGTCCAATATGACAGTAGTCATAGACGGTCATACCACAGACATACAAATCAATTTGACCTTCAACACGAGGTACGAATTCTACTTTTTTGCGTTGCTCTGAGTTATATAGAACAAATGGTTGCATAGCTGTTCAAAAGACTTCAAATAAAAGGATGAATCATCTTAACCTAAGCATAATTATTCATAAAGACAAAAGCGTAAAAAGCCTCAGATATTTAGCATAGTTAGGCAGAGATACTGATTGATAAAAAGGTGATTCTTGGACGGAAGTCAGAATATTGAGCTCAGCTTTACAGAACTAGTGTTTGCCAGGGAGATTAGGTGATATTGGGATGAGTATGATCTTATTCGAATCCAGCTTATTGAGGAGAGAGTAGGCGTGTGTCGATAGAAAATAAAAAACAAGCATATTTTACAGCGTCAAAAATGGAGTAAATGTAGAGATGGAGATACCAGACTGCGTAAGTCACATACAATCAAGATATATTAAAAATCTGTCGAATCTTCTACATTTAGAAAGCTCGCAATTGCATAGCTATGCTAAAATTGCGAAAATTGTGCCCATCAAATGAGAGTTTTTCTCTGTCCTTAACGTAGGTAAGCAGGCTTTGAATTCACAAAAAACAGCGAATCAACTCGATTTTCAGAAAGTCGCACTTGAAACACTGCGCATCGAAGAAAATGCATTACAGATTTTAGCCACACAGATTGATGGCCGTTTTAGCCGGGCCTGTGAAATTATTCTACAGTGTACTGGTCGTCTGGTAATTACCGGAATGGGCAAGTCAGGTCATATTGGCCGTAAAATGGCGGCGACCTTTGCTTCGACCGGAACCCCCTCATTCTTTATGCATCCGGGTGAAGCCGGTCATGGCGACTTGGGCATGCTGGTCGCGGGTGACGTGCTGATTGCGATTTCAAACTCAGGCAAGAGTGATGAGATCATGATGCTGATGCCACTCATCAAACATCTGGAAATTCCTTTAATTACCATTAGCGGCGATGAGCGTGGCCCAATGCCACAAAATGCCGATGTGGCTTTAACTCTGGGCAATATTCAGGAAGCCTGTCCGCTCGGGTTGGCACCCACCTCATCAACGACTGCCACCTTGGCCTTAGGCGATGCTTTGGCGGTGGCGTTATTGGATGCGCGTGGTTTTACTTCAGATGATTTCGCCCGCTCGCATCCCGCCGGAGCTTTGGGTAAGCGCCTGTTATTACATGTAAAACATCTGATGCGTACGGGTGATGATTTACCTAAAGTTTCACCAGATACCGCCATGAACAAAGTATTATATGAAATTTCAAACAAACGTCTGGGATTGACCACGGTCGTAGATGCAAATGATGTCTTGCTGGGAATTTTTACCGATGGTGACTTGCGTCGTTTAATTGATAAACAGCAAGGTTTTGATGTCAATCTGGCAATTCAGGACGTGATGACCAAGAATCCGCTTACGATTTCTCAGGAAGCACGTGCAGTCGTGGCGCTGGAACGTATGAATGAACGTAAAATCAACCAGTTTGTAGTGGTTGATGAGGCCAATAAAGTGATTGGTGTGATTAGTATGCATGACCTGATTCAGGCTGGGGTAAATTAATAAATGGCATCTTATGTATTATTAGAGCAGGCACGTCATATTGCAGCATTAGTGCTTGATGTAGATGGTATTTTAAGTGACGGCTTTGTAACGCTGACCAATACTGGTGATGAAATCAAATCATTCGATATCCGCGATGGTCTGGGTATGAAGCTGGTTCAGCAGGCTGGAATCAAAGTGATTATTATCACTGGCCGTAAAAGTAATATTGTCGAAAAACGGATGTCGGATCTGGGTGTGGATCTGGTCTATCAGGGCCGTGAAGATAAAGGCACAGCACTACGTGAAGCATGTGCACAGCTCAATATCGACCCTGAAGATTGCTTATATATGGGCGATGACTGGCCTGATTTGTCTGCTTTTGCCATTGCTGGCATGAAAGTGACCGTACCGAATGGTCATGTCGAAGTTCGTCGCCGTGCAGATCTGGTGACTCAGGCGCTAGGTGGCCGTGGTGCAGTACGTGAAATCTGCGATATGCTGCTGATGTCCAAAGGCGTATACCAAGAGTTACTTGAAAAATATACTCGTGCGCCTTATTAATAAGTCATATCTTTTGGATTAAGTACACCGCTTATGGATACTAAAGTTTTATATATTACGGCTGTGATGATTGCCGCAATAAGTGGTGGTTATTATTATTACAGTGGCAAGGGCAATAAGCTGCAGACGGACTCCGCGCGCAGCATGACCTATTCCGCTCAAGATATTAACTTAACCCAGACAGATGAATCAGGTATGTTATCGGTTCGCGCCCAAGTGGATCGACTTGAGCAGAACCTGCAGCAACAGACCTCCAAACTGGAAAACCTGCAAGCTTCGACCTATGACAATGCTCAAGTCGATGCGACTTTCTCTGCCAAAATGGCGCATGGCTATGATGACAATACAAAAGTTGTACTCTCTCAAGAAGTGCTTGCCACCAAAATCATGCAAAATGGACAGTTAGAGTTCCGTACTGAGGAGCTGACGGCTTTTCCAAAAACACGTGAAATTGAAACTGATAAAACGGTGATCGTGGAGTCTCCACAGGCTGAATTTATCAGCCAGGGTCTTAAAGCCAATCTTAATGATGGTCAATACGAATTCTTTAATATTCGAGGAAAGTATGAACCAAATTCCTAAAGTCAAAATGATGCACACTTTCCTGAAGCGCACTGCGCTGGCGACTGTGATTGGACTTGCTTCAATCGCGGCCTTTGCCTTGCCATCTGACCGTAACCAGCCGATCACTTTACTGGCGGATCGCGCGACTTTTAATGAGCGTACTGGGGTGACGACCTATTCTGGCAATGTCATCATTGAACAGGGCACCATGAAGCTACAAGCCAATTCAATTGTGGCCAATCTGAACAATAAGCGCCAGATTAGCCTGATCACGGCTACCGGTAGCCCGACACAGTTCCAGCAAAAAGTAGATGCCTCCAAAGGTCTGACCAAAGGTCAGGCTCAGAAAATTGTCTACAATGCTGAAACCGGAATTATTACCCTGTCTGGTAATGCCTTATTGCAGCAGGATGGGGCCAGTATTCGTGGTGCGACTTTAAAATATAGTATGAATAAAGGTGATGTTGAAGCGATTGGTACACCGAATAAAACCGGTTCAGCTGAAGGTCGCGTAAAAATTGTGATTCCACCATCAGCTTCACAATCCTTTCCAGGAGCACGTGATTAATGGAACAATCGCAGCAAGTTCAAACCTTGACCATCAAACATCTGGCGAAAAATTATAATAAGCGCTGGGTGGTGAAAGATGTGTCTTTTAGTATGGAAAGTGGCCAGATTGTCGGATTGCTCGGACCTAATGGTGCAGGTAAAACCACCAGCTTCTATATGGTCGTCGGTCTGGTACGTATGGATAAAGGTGAAATCTATCTGGATGATCTGGATCTTTCTGATCTGGCCATGCATGAACGGGCACGCAAGGGAATTGGCTATTTGCCGCAAGAAGCATCGATTTTCCGCAAGCTGACAATTTCACAAAATATTATGGCGATTCTGGAAACCCGCAAGGATTTGACCAAGGCTCAGCGTCAGCAACGTCTGGCGGAACTTTTGGCCGACTTTAAAATCACTCATATCAAAGATTCTTTAGGAATGAGTGTTTCCGGTGGTGAGCGACGCCGTGCCGAGATTGCTCGTGCATTGGCGGCAGATCCAAAATTTATGTTACTCGATGAACCTTTTGCTGGTGTCGACCCGATCTCGGTTGGTGATATTAAAGATATCATCACCACTTTGAAAGATCGTGGGATTGGGGTATTGATTACCGATCATAATGTGCGTGAAACGCTGGCGATTTGTGAACATGCTTATATTGTGAGTGAGGGGGCATTGCTTGCTGAAGGTACGCCAGCTGAAATTCTGGCCAATGAAACAGTAAGAAAAGTTTATTTAGGTGATGATTTTACCGTATAAACAGCTTTTATGTCTGTAAGATACCCACATCACGGCACCAATTGTCGGATGAGGGTTTTTTTTCATCAAATCAACGTTAAAAAAGTATCTTTTACAACGATTTGATATATTGTTAGGCTAAAACACGAAACATTAATTATTATGCGATTTAGGGTACAGCACATAAAAAATGTTCAGGGGAAAACCGATAAAAAAAGGGGGATCTTCATGAGTCTTCTTTTGCCTTTATCTATTTCCTTGGCACATGCAGAAACTTCGCAAAACCATTTTGCAAATATTAAAAACGGTTTAAGTAAACTGATTGCACCAGAGCCAACACGGTCAGCGCATTCAGTTGATATTACGTCACTCAGTCGCTACTCATTAGACACTTCTCAGGTATAGTCCACACGCCAAAAAACCAATACAATACTGATATGAGTTATCCAATACATTTTAGAAAGAAAATATTAGCCAAGCTTGAAGAAGGTCAATCTATCCGAGCGGTTGCTCAGCACTTCGAAAT
>NZ_VOYB01000012.1:0-92465 GCF_013420445.1 Acinetobacter sp. YH01006
CTCGGTTAATTAAGGCTCGGTTATAGGATGACCAATTGGTTGTACGGTAGATTTTAGAGGCAGGCTTATTCATTTTGAAATTATATTGCTGAATAAGCTTTTGATGCTAGGTTTGTGCAACAAAGCCTTATATAGGTATAAAGTTGATTGATTAAATATTAATCTTTCCCAAATTAAATGAAAAAACAAATATGTGATGGGTTTTGCATTATTTTAACGTTTGCAGAATCAATATAGCCGATAAAAGATGAATCAGTTTAATTTTAGGAGTTTTAAACTGATTCAAGCATTATGTTAAAGATAAATTAAATCACATTCTTCAGATCTTTTTTATGCTGTTTCACTTGTTGTGCATAACGTTTGCCTTGCTTACGCATTTTACGGTTTTTCTCATAGGCAGTCGGACCTACATTATAATAGCCCAGTGCTTTTTCTAAGCTGCCACTGGATTCATGATAACGAGAAAGAATATGGCTACCACATGAAATATTTATAGCTTCATTATATAAATCATCACCACAAGTCGCTTGCCAATATCTTGGCATAATTTGCATGAGGCCAACAGCTCCAGCATGTGAAGCCACTTGGCTACGATAAGTTGACTCCTGACGAATTACGGCTGCTACAAGTAATGGATCCAGACGATTTTTTTCTGCATTCTGAATAATCAAAGGTGAAACGCGAGTTGCGGTGGTTGCTGGAACACCGTAGGCTGTCTGAATTCCTTTAGACAGTTGAGCAGAACGTTTTTCTAAAGAATTGCCGCCAAGAGAAGAACAGGCACTAAAAAACACGGTACTTAGACCAAGCAGCCCAATTTTAAAAATTGTGCTATTGAATACTGGTAATAATAAGTTTTTTCTAACAGAAAATTTGCCTAACAACTTTCAGCTTCCATGTATTTTTAAAATTAAACTGATCTTAGGAAGATGTATAAAAATCGTCAAGAAATTATATGATTTGTTTACAAAGTCAAAGCAGATCTGCTTGAATCATGGATGATTTATGAAGAGGTGATCAAAGAAAAGCCGATTGGAATAGAGATTTATTTAAGGCTTTTCTTGGTGTTATGGAGAAGATGAGGATCGACATCGATTAGGCTAGATTTTTAAGCATCCAGATTTCACAGGCTTGACTATGGCCAGTGTCGCCTTCAGGCCGATCCAGATGCTCAAAACCTAAGTTCTCGTACAGCTTCACCGCTTGCCAAAGGTTTTTGGTAGTCTCGATATAAATCCGTTCAAATTTATGTTGTCGGGCAAAATCAAAGGCCAAATTCAAAATCTGTTTTGCAAAGCCATATCTACGAATGGCTGGTAGAAAATACATTTTCTGTATTTCTAAAATATTGTGATCACCTTGTAGTGGAGCAATACCACCACCGCCATAGACCTGATCCTGTTCATCAACAATGACCCAATAGGCAGAATTTGGCTGTTGATATACGTTATACAGGTGATCCAGGATTGAATCACCTACAGCGAAACCGGACTCCGCTGCTAGACCAAACTCCATGGAAACGTTACGAATAATCTTGGCAATTTGAGCATTATCTTGAGGCTGAAGGGGACGAATAGAATACATAGCACATGACATAAAAGAAGATGGAATTTTTATAGTCCGAAAACTTTAAAAAAGCCATCTTTTTCGTTTAATTTTTCTTCGATAAAGTTTTATTTTAGCTCACTCGAAGATTTACCCAGTTCGCGTCGGGCGATAATCAGTTGTTGAATCTGCTGGGTACCTTCAAAAATATCCAGAATCTTGGAATCACGTGCCCATTTTTCCAACAGTTCAGTTTCGTTATAGCCTACCGCAGCTGCCAATTCTACACATTTTAAGGTGATTTCATTACCCATACGTCCAGCTTTGGCCTTTGCAATAGATGCTTCACGTGAATTCGGTTTATGATTATCTGCCATCCACGCCGCTTTGAGCATCAGCAAGCGCGCAGCTTCCCATTCTGCTTCCATGCGATAGATTTGTGCAGCGATATTGGAGCTTTGTAAATAGGGCGTGACATAACTGGAATCCAGTTGATCCTTAAAAATTTCCTTGATACGTTCCAGCGAGGCTTTGGCACAGCCAATTGCCATGGCAGCGACCAATGGCCGGGTATTATCAAAGGTTTCCATTACACTGGCAAAGCCCTTGGCAACATCGATTTCTGCATGACCGAGCAAGTTTGCCGCAGGTACTCGACAATTGATCAGGCGAATCGTGGCAGTATCCGAAGCTTTAATTCCTAACTTATGTTCCAGTCGTTCAACCTTCATTCCAGGCGTACCTTTGGTCACCACAAATGATTTAATTGCCGATCGTCCCAGTTTTTTATCTAATGTTGCCCAGACCACGACCGCATCGGCACGTTCCCCAGAGGTCACAAAAATCTTCTCACCATTTAAAATATAGTTATCACCATCTTTGGTCGCAGTGGTGCGAATTGCAGCGGAATCTGAGCCGAAACCTGGTTCGGTAATCGCCATGGCTGCCCAAGTCCCATGAAAACGTTGTCGCTGTTCTTCATTTGCCACCGCTGCAATGGCTGAATTTCCTAAACCTTGACGTGGCATAGACAGCAATAAACCCGTATCGCCATAGCACATTTCAATAATACTCAGGGCAGTAGACATATTAATACCATTTTTATTGCTGCTGTCGGTCTCGCCCCGTTTATTCACTGCTGCGCCCGCATTCATACCTTCACTGCCTTGGTTCATACCATCTACGATGGAGGCCAGCATATCCAGCTCTTTAGGATAAGTGTGTTCAGCCTTATCATATTTACGCGAAATAGGGCGGAGTACATTGAGTGCAACTTCGTGCGCTTGATCAATCAGGAGTCTGAATTTTTTTGGATTTTGTAGATTCATGATAGTTTTCTTTATTCTCCGATCAGGCATGTAGGCCAGAATGAACAATCGCAGTGGCTCTGAGGTCTCGATACCAGCGCTCGACCGGATGTTCTTTGGTAAAGCCATGACCACCCAAAATCTGCACGCCATCTGTACCGATTTTCATGGATTTTTCTGCGCAGAGTAAACGTGCCAGATAAGCTTCTCGATGAAAAGGTTGGCCGGATTCAGCCAGACTGGCAGCATTGAAAATCAGCATCTGCATGGCATCAATTTCAATCGCCATATCGGCAATCATAAAAGCGACACTCTGACGATGGGAAATAGGTTCACCGAAAGCAGTCCGTTCATTGGCATATTGTATGCAGTATTTTTTCATGGCTTCACAAGTGCCGACGGCCATGGCACACCACATCAAATTGCCTAAATCAACGAAAGTACGATAATCAAAATCATCATCACCCAAACGCTGCGCTGGTGTATTTTTAAATTGAAGTGTGACGCTTTCAGTTGCTTTTAGACCCATGGCAGGGGATTTTTTTGCAGTAATGCTAGGGTCACGTTGTACCACAAAGACCTCAGGTGTTCTGTCTAGATCTGCACTGACCAGATAAAGATCCGCATTTTCTCCGAGCATGACCAAGGTCTTTTCACCGCTAATCAGATAATGCGCCTGATGAGCAATCGCTTGAGTTTTTAGTTGATAAGGATTAAATGCGGCGGTTTCTTCCTGTACCGCAAAGCTTGCTTTCAGCTCTGGATTTTCTGCGAAAGCACCAAGATATTTTGCCTGAATCTGCTCTGAACCCCAGCGGGTAATGGCATTGATCACACTAAAGCTAGACAGTAAACCAGCAGTCAAACTGAAATCCCCCCGAGCCAAATGTTGCGCAATTAAAATATTACTGACAATGTTCTGTTCGGAGGCGACCCCTAACGCTTCGGGCAAGGCATAGAAATTCAGGCCGAGATCGGTGTTATATTGCCACAGTTCATACGGAAATATTTCCTGCTGATCGGCAGCATGCGCCAATGGATAAAGTACCTCTTGAGCAAATTTCTGCATCGCATCGCAGGTCAGTTGCTGTTCTGCAGACAGGTTTAGATCAAACAGTGCTTTAGATTGAGGGGGGAGACGCTGTTTTTGAATGTTCTGGCCAGATTTCAGGATTTTCTGGGTTTGACTCAGGGTTTTAAATCCTGCTTTGGAACTTTGATACAGGGATTTTTCTATAAATTTACGCAGCTTTAATTGATCTAATATTTCGCTACCCGCAATTTTGGTCAGCATGGACAAGCCAAATCCTTGAGCTTTGTTCACCATATTATTCATTTTGATTATCCTATGGGTGTTTTCACGTTATTTTAGTCATGCTGACATGCACGCCAAGAAAAAACCATGTCATCGCTGACATGAATGATTGACAATTTTTAAGTTATTAAAAGTTAATAGATGGTAAGCTAAGTTTATGAAAATATAATTAAAAACAAGAAAAGAGAAAATTATTTTTGAATAAAAATTGACCCGGATGACAAAATCATCCGGGTTTCTATGTAGCGTCTATTAGGGTATCAAAGGTAATTTTTGATCATGGCACGCACATTGGTTTTGGCATCAATCACGGTCATAAAGGTATATGCACCGATGAATTTACGACTAATAAACATAAATTCCTTGGGTGGAACACTGAAATAACGTGAAGCCATAGATCTTGAAGCCTGTTGCATGACACGGCTATGCAATTGGCTTTTTTTCCAGTCATAACGATTATGTTGATCCATCACATTAGCTGGCAGCTCCTGATTATTCAATGGTGAGCTAAAAGCCTCAGTGGCCAGTAAAAAGACCTTGGCCATATCTGGCTTGATGCTTTGCGGAATTGAATCAAAAAACTCATAACCGGTCATGGCTTTGACCATCATGTCTGAGTCGTGATGATAACCGGCCTGAATCAGATTGCGCGCGACGCTGAGCAGATGCTGGTCAAACTGACGGATGGCACCAAAGTCGAGCAGGACAATCTTGTCAGGAATATCTTCGCCATTGCCCAGACGAACCAGATAATTCCCAAAGTTCGGATCGGTCTGCATTTCACCCCATTCAAAAATTTCACGTACGGCAATTTCTAACGATGCTTCACCCAACTGGTTGCGTCGTTCTTGTGGCAGAGACAACATTACTGGGCTATTGATCGGCACACCGCGTTCGAAAGTCATGCACAGCACGCGATCAGAGCAATACTCATCAATAATCGTCGGCACGATATAGCGCGGATCGTCTTTTAAACGTGCAGCAAAACGCCGCGTGGTATCTGCTTCAATCTGATAGTCGACTTCACGATGCATCATCTCACGGACTTCATCGAACCACTGGTCGAACTCGCGGGTTTGCGGCACCAGACGCGTCAGTTTAAGCATGTTTTTAAACAGGCTCATATCTGAATCAATGGCTTCTGCCACACCGGGATACTGAATTTTTAAGACCAGTTCCATGCCATCAGATTTGCGGGTGGCGCGATGGACTTGGGCTAAAGATGCAGTGCCCAAAGGCTCATGATCAATGGTGAGATCATTCAGCTTTGCACCGAGCTGCTGCTGTAATTGTGTCTTGATCGCTGGCCAAGCAAGTGCCACGGTCTGGTTGTTGAGCGTATTTAAAGCCTGTGTGACTTCTTCTGGCAAAAAGTGTTCGCCATACAGCGCCATCATCTGGCCGATTTTAACAATTGAACCTTTGAGCTTACCAATTTCTGCAACCAGATAATCCGCCTGCTCTTTCATGGCTTTTTTACGTTTCTTTTCTTTTTCTTCTTCACTCGAAAATATGGAGCCTGCACTGGAAGCCGCCCAACGCGTGCCTGCCAGCAAGGATGCCTTTGCGATCGATAAGCGTCGATCCATAGAGGAGGTTTTCAGTTGTTTAAGCTTATCGTTCTGATCTGACATGTAAACTCAATCCTTTCATCATCAGTATGAAGCAGAATAAATCATTGTAGGGGATATTAGCGCTTCTGCACGTATTAAAAAAGTTTAAGCCGCTGAATTCATAGTAAAAGCTAGGCAAGCTTTCATTTATTCACCAGCCTGTATCAGTTTAGACAGGGCATTATGCCATTTGAAATTGGATTTTTAATTCAGATCGTTGTTGTAACTGTTGTTTATTTGTTTGAATATGTTGATGAATCAGGTGCTGGACACTGTCGTGCATAAAACCCAATGCATAGCCTTTTACAATCACAATACTCGGCAAACCAAAAAACAGATATTTGGCATCGTCCAGTGTCGCACTGCTAAATACACCATGCTGGATTAAAGTTGACTGCAAAAATACCTTTTCTTGCTGCACCTGACCGGAAACCTGGTCATTCCAGTAATTTTGGCGCATCGCCATAAGATTATTGTGCTTATAGCTCATAGGACCGGGCTCGTTTGAAGATTTAATTCGGATTATATGTGGGTGATAGGCCAGTTTTCAATTGCACAACTGTTTAATTTGCTGCCGGAGAAATACATAGGATTATTGCAAGGACTGCGTTAATATTCATGGATAATTTAAACAATATTGATTGTTAAACATTTATTGGAATTATACCAGTTTAGGTAAAGGGGATTTTATGCGTCTTGCATGGTTTTTGGTTGCAGTTTTTGCGGGTAGTGCAGTTCAGACTCAGGCTGCTGTAGGATATTCCAAGGAATATTCGCAGTGTATGAACTTTAGTTATGGTAATACCGCTAAAGCAGAGAAATGCCTAAAGAAAGAGCTGAAACTACACAACAAACGTCTGAAGAAAAGCTATAAAAATTATCTAAAGCTGAATCCGAATCAGACCGCGGCCATCCGCAGTCAGCATGTGCTTTGGGAACGTAAACTGTCGCAGCAATGTAATTTAAGAGTGTCTGGAAAATATGCCAAACAGCAACAAGGTCAATGTATGCTGGCCTTGATTATGGATCAGGCAAATCTTTATCAATCCCGCTCCTATGCACCAGGTTCACGATAAATCACCACATGAGGCATAGTTTGAATTGTCTGAACTTGCTCTGAAAAAACTAGAATGACAGGTTGAGGATTGGGTAAAAAAACACGAATTTTATCATTTTTATGAGCCTAGAGAATTCGTGTTTTTCATACTTTTAGCATTATAAAAGCAGGCAAAACAAGGTATCATAAGGCGTTTAAAAAAATGACCTTGGAGACGCCCTACGTGGATCGACCGACTATTAGCCCTGAACATATTCAGGAAGCCGCTGAAAACCTAAGCACAATTCGTGATTTTATCCGCTTTGGTGTGACAGCATTACGTCAATATGATGCGCACTTAGGCCAAGGTACAGAAGATTATTTTGCTGAAAGTTCAGCATTGGTATTACAAAGTATGTCATTGGAATGGAAAGCGGATGCTGAAATTCTCGAGGCAAAATTACTCCCAAGTGAAAAAGCTGAATTTTTAGGATTGTTGGAGCGCCGTATCAATGAGCGTATGCCAACTTCATATTTATTGAATTTAGCCTACTTTGACGATAAACCTTATTACGTGGATGAGCGTGTACTGATTCCACGTTCACCGATTGCTGAACTGATTCAAAATCGTTTTGCACCTTACTGTCTGGATGAAAATTATCAGGCGCGTGAAGGGGTAAACAATCTACCTGAAAATCCAGATCCAAAAATGCCTCGCCGTATTTTAGATATGTGTACAGGTTCAGGTTGTATCGCGATTGCTCTGGCTTATGCTTTTCCGGAAGCCGAAGTCGATGCCACTGATTTATCTAAGGATGCTTTAGAAGTAGCACAAATTAACTGTGAACATCATAACCAACAGTTTAATGTGGCCTTGCTTGAGTCTGACCTGTTTGAAAAAATTCCTGCTGAAAATCAATATGATTTAATCGTATCGAACCCACCATATGTGGATGCAGAAGATATGGCTGATCTTCCCGATGAGTTCCATCACGAACCTGAAATGGCATTGGCTGCGGGTCAGGATGGTTTGGACCTTGTACGTAAAATGTTGGCACAAGCTGCAGATTACCTGACTGAAGACGGTCTTATTGTCATTGAAGTCGGTAACTCGGAATGGGCGATGAAACAGAACTTCAATTCAGTCGATTTCTACTGGTTACAATTCCAGAAAGGTGGTTCAGGTATCTTTGCACTCACTGCACAGCAATGCCGTACTTACCGCGATTTATTCATTCAGTCTATTCAAGCATAAGGAGTCGTGTGACATGGCAGGTAATAGTATAGGGCAACTGTTCCGTGTGACGACTTGTGGTGAATCTCACGGTGTGGGCCTGATGGCCATCGTTGATGGGGTTCCACCGGGTATTGAGCTGTGTGAAGCCGATTTGCAAAAAGATTTGGACCGTCGTAAGCCGGGTACATCGAAATTTGCCACCCAGCGTAAAGAGCCGGATGAAGTAGAAATTATTTCTGGTGTGTTTGAGGGTAAAACCACTGGAACATCGATCGGGCTCTTGATTCGTAATACGGATCAGAAATCGAAAGATTATGGCAATATCGCGCAAACTTTCCGTCCGGGTCATGCAGACTATACCTATACCCAGAAGTACGGTTTCCGTGATTATCGTGGTGGTGGCCGCTCAAGCGCGCGTGAAACAGCGATGCGTGTGGCAGCGGGTGCCATTGCCAAGAAATTCCTGTTAGAGAAATTTGGCATTGAAATTCGTGGCCATGTCACACAAATTGGTACTGAAAAAGCAGAAAAACTGGACTGGAATGAAGTGCCAAATAATCCATTCTTCTGTGGTGATGCTGATGCCGTGCCACGTTTTGAAGCGCTCGTGACTTCACTACGTGAACAAGGCACCAGCTGCGGTGCAAAACTTGAAATTATTGCGTCTAAAGTACCTGTGGGTTGGGGTGAACCGGTCTTCGATCGTTTAGATGCAGATATTGCGCATGCCATGATGTCGATTAACGCGGTCAAAGGCGTTGAAATTGGCGATGGTTTTAGCGTCGCTGAGCAATTTGGTCATGAAACACGTGATGAGTTAACAACAGACGGTTTTCTGGCAAACCATGCCGGTGGTATTTTAGGCGGTATTTCTAGTGGTCAGGACATTCGTGTCGCGATTGCACTGAAACCAACGGCTTCAATCACTACTCCGGGTAAAACCATTAATATCGATCGTGAAGATACAGACGTGTTGACCAAAGGCCGTCATGATCCTTGCGTGGGCGTGCGTGCGACACCAATTGCAGAAGCGATGCTGGCGATTGTGCTAATGGATCACTTTATGCGTCATCGTGCGCAAAATGCCGATGTAGTTACGCCTTTTGAGCCGATTGAACCAAAATAATTCGCTTTTCATCTGAAGCGGATACGATTAGAGTCAGACTTCGGTCTGGCTTTTTTTATATTTATATAATGAAAAATAACAATATTCGCTTGGCAAAAACTACAGATATCCAGAACATTGTTGTATTGATCAATACAGCTTATCGTTCCAATCGTGGCTGGATACATGAACATAAGATGGTTGCTGGTCAACGGATTAATTGTGATCAGGTAATGATTCTCTTGGCACAGACTAATGTTAAGCTTTTTGTATTAGAGAATCATGATCAGATCATTGGCTGTATTGGGCTGACTGAATTCGATGACTCTATCGAAATTGGAAGTTTTGCCATTGATCCAGACCAACAAAACTCGGGTTATGGAAAGCAGTTACTAGATTTTGCCGAGTTTTATATTATTGATACGTATCAGAAGAAAGTGATTCGAATGTCAGTATTGAATGTCCGTACAGAATTGATTGCTTATTATCAGCGCCGTGGCTATCTATTGACTGAAAAAATTGAAGCATATCCACTAGATCAAAATGTCGGAGAGCCTTTGATTCCGTTACATTTACTGATTTTAGAAAAAATGATCAGATCAATATAATTAGTTGATGAAAATTCAAGCATTTTACTTCTTAAATTAATTGGTGAAACAGCCACTAAATATGCTAGTTTTTGTGCACCGTCTAAAGGGTATTGAAAAATAGACGGGAAACAGACCAGGATGGCACATGCTGCAAATTATTTTAACTTCTTTATTTCCTCTTATTGGCTTGATCAGCTTTGGCTATCTGCTTAAGCATGGGCAATGGTTGAGTGAAGACTTTTGGCGCGGTGCAGAAAAGTTAAATTATTATGCACTGTTTCCAGTGATGTTATTTTTAAATCTGGCCACTGCCAAGATTCAGATGAATGTGATTCAGGATGTGGTACTGGTGGTATTTAGTATCATGATCGTGGTCAGTATCGCACTGTATATGTTGCGCCATATGTACCAGATATCTTATGCGCGTTTTGGCGTCTATGTTCAGGGCTTGTTGCGCTTCAATACCTATATCGGACTTGCTGCGGTCAGTAGCTTATTTCATCAGCAGGGCATGACCATCTTCGCTGTGATCATGGTGTTGTGTATTCCTTTGGTGAATATCTTGTCGGTGCTGGCATTTACCCGCAGTCACGATATGCAGCTGAAAAAAATCATTCTGGATTTATCTAAAAATCCATTAATTTTAGGCTGTATTGTGGGTGGTGTGTTTAATCTTTCCGGTTTGGCACTCTGGGCCGGAGCAGAGCAATTTCTTAAACAGATTGCACTATGCAGTTTGCCACTCGGTCTGATGTGTGTAGGAGCAGCCTTAAAGTTTCAGGGCTTTCAGCGAGATGTATTGCCACTCAGTCTGATGACCTTTGGTCGCCTGTTTGGAATGCCGCTGATTGCATTTTTAGTCTGTAAAATTTTCCAGATTGATGTATTCACCACGCAAGTATTGGTATTGTTCTTTGCCTTACCTACTGCCTCAGCGTCTTATGTGTTAACCCGGGTATATGGCGGCGATAGCCAGTTAATGGCGAGCATCATTAGTGTACAAACCGTCGTAGCGGCGGGAAGCTTAATATTGGTACTTTCCTGGATTATTTAAAATTCCTTGATTCTCAAATAGATGATATAAGATCTAAATACTGAATTTAAACTCTCTATGCTTTGAACCATTAAAATAGCCTAAGCAATAAAGGTTCTATTTAAGCGCCAAAATCAAATCAATCCTAAAATCTTATAAAGTTTAGAATCTGTTGTATCTCGCTGAATAGAACAAAAGTGAAATCTAAAAATTTGGTAGATGGGCAATATCAGTCAGCAGCAATAATTCAGTTTAATTCGGAACAGTAATTACAAATTGATTCACGTGAACTCACATAAATAAAAACTGTCTTATTGAATAAAATGGTATATAAATTGCTCATGATAATAAAACATTATTGCAGGAGAGAAATGCTTCTGCATTCGCCGAAGGAGCAAGTTCCCAGGAAACTCTCAGGCAAAAGGACTGTGATAATGGATAAAAACTCTGGAGAGAAGTGTTCAATCACTCACCGAAGGGGAAGGTGCTCGCATTGATGTGCAATGCAGCGACCGAAGCTCTCAGGTACACATGACAGATGGGAAAAGACATCAATATAATCAAGGAGGTGTCTATGCGTCATGTCGTGGTGATAGGGGCGGGTATTACTGGGGTAACCACAGCGTATGAGCTTGTTTTGGCAGGCTATCAGGTGACTGTGGTAGATCGACATCTCTATCCGGCCATGGAGACATCTTTTGCCAATGGCGGCCAGCTTTCGGCCTGTAATGCCGAAGTATGGAACCAGAAAGCCACGGTACTCAAAGGTATCAAATGGATGTCTCAAAAAACTGCACCACTTTTGCTCAATCCTTCTTTTAGTGTGCATAAATATAGTTGGCTCATGGAATTTTTGGGAAATATCAAACATTATGAAGCCAATACCCGAGAGACTGTACGTTTGGCTTTATTGGCCAGAGCACGTTTGTATGAAATTGCCCAAACAGAACAGATTGATTTTGACCTGGAAAAACGCGGCATTTTACATTTTTATCATAACAAGACGGATTACGATGTCGCGATCAAGGTCAATGACCTGTTGTGTAGCGGCGGACTGGAGCGCAATGCCATTTCCAATGCGGAAATCAAGCAGATCGAACCTGCATTAACAGGCGATTACTATGCCGGATTTTACTGCCAGAGCGATGCGACCGGAGATATTCATAAATTCAGTACAGGACTGGCCAAAGCCTGCATGCAAAAAGGCGTGAAATTTGAATTTGGCCAAGATGTCTTTGCCGTCGATCATCAGGCTCAACATATTCGGGTGAAATGCAAACCCAGTACTGAAAATGTACATCATTTTACAGATGACATTCTGGAAATTAATGCAGATGCCATTGTGGTGTGTGCGGGTGTGGGCAGTTATCAATTGGCCGAGATTTTAGAGGAACGAGTCAATGTTTATCCGGTCAAAGGTTATTCAATTACCGTGCAGCTGAATGATGAACAGAGCCAAAACAATGCACCATGGGTCAGCTTGCTCGATGAAAGTGCCAAAATTGTCTTGTCACGTCTGGGTAAGGATCGTTTACGAGTCGCAGGAACCGCCGAGTTTAATGGCTATAACCGGGATATTCGTGCAGACCGGATTCAACCACTGATTGACTGGAGCAATCGTAACTTTGATCTGTGTACCGAGCATGTCGTACCTTGGGCTGGCTTACGCCCGATGATGCCAAATATGATGCCTGTGGTGCGCCGTGGTAAACATGAGCGGGTATTTTATAATACCGGCCATGGTCATCTGGGCTGGACCTTGTCGGCTGCAACGGCTGCACTGATTAGCAAGGAAATTGCTCAATACTATCCTGCTTAAATTGATGGCCCGCATGCGGGCTATTTTTTACATCAAATTTCTCATTTTATATAAGGTTAAGTTTTTAATATTTTTTAAATTGAATCAATCATATAAGCGATAAACCCCAGTAAAACGTTCACAACCTTTTTGCTGAGTGTTGACGGCTAGAATCGCTTTACTATAGTTAAACTCATAGCGGCAGTCATTTTCATTATCCATGATCTGTTCTTTTGCTGCAGGCGTGGTGTAGGCTAAAAATGGAACAGTCTGCGTTTCGGCCCGGTTATTGGGATTGCGATAGGCCAGACCTTCAATCTTGATGCGGTCTTTAGTCAGTTGATGAATCTTGATATGCACAGGCTGTTTGGCCATTTGTCCCTGCTCGAACTTAATATAATGCTGAGTCAGGCTTTGATTCAGTGAAATATAGATATTTAAATCATCGAGGCGCCATTCAAACTGCTGTTTAAAACAATCTAGGGTTTTGCATTGCTGTAACCGATTTGCCCATAACTGTTGGGTGTCTTGCAATAAGCGAACGGGGGCATCAGTAATTAAAAAAGCGGTCAAGTATTGGTCAGCGAGTTTTTCCCGAGCTTCGGACAGCGCTACTGAGCAGACTTTATTCATGGCCGCTGTTTTTTTGCTGTCGTTGTTACACTCGAGTGGGTTCGCTGAACTACCCGCAGATATCATCCCCAGGCCGAGCATCAGGCCAATTATTTTCAACATATTTATATCAGTTTTCAGTAGCATGATCGCTTATACTTTCACTGTGTTACGCTTGGTCTAACTATAGCGAAATAGAAAGCAAGTGTACAAGATTTCAATGGGCTATTTCTAAAGGATGTATAAGGTGATCGCACAAATTCGTATTGGTCAGGGTCTGGATGTGCATGCATTTGAAGAAGGTGATTTTGTTACTTTGGCAGGCATTCAAATTCCGCATACGCACGGTCTGAAAGCACATTCGGATGGTGATGTGATTCTGCATGCACTATGTGATGCTTTGTTAGGTGCATTGGCGCTGGGAGATATTGGCCAGCATTTCCCGGATACAGATCCGAACTTTAAAGGTGCGGACAGCCGTGTATTGTTGAAGCATGTTTATCAGTTAATTCTGGATCGTGGCTATCAGCTGAACAATGCCGATATTACGGTCGCCTGTGAACGTCCGAAACTGGCCAAACACAATCTGGCCATGCGTCAAAGTATCGCAGATGTGCTCAATGTCGATGTCACTCAAATCAGTATTAAAGCCACTACCACTGAGCAGCTCGGTTTTACCGGTCGTCAGGAAGGTATTTTATCTATGGCAACCGTGCTGTTGAGCCATAATAAATAGGCTCAGACAAAATAATTTGGATTAATCAGGGATCGTTCCAGTTCCTGGGTTGCTTTACGGCCTTGCAGCTGTAGGGCAACTGCATGCATGAGACCTGTCCAGGTTTCATTCGGTTCCCAGATTTGATGCAAATGTTCATGCGCTGTAGGAAGATCCACGTCCATATAGTATTGACGATATAAATACATCAGACAGCTGACATGATAGTTTTGTGAACAGTGTACCCAGACCATCTGTTCCTTAATCAGGTGATTGATCAGCTCGAGTACCAGTAAACATTGATTGTCTGAAGGGGTTTCCCATGAAATCGGTAACTGGATATAGTTCAGGCCCAGCTCAAGGCAAATTTTATCTTCATGTGGCAGATATTGGTCGTTATCTGTTAATGCTACATTGATGACCGTAGACACACCGTATTCTTTAATCAGCTGCAGCTGCTCAGTTGTCGGTTGACCGGATGTAAATAAATGGTCATGTATAAACTGAAAATTATCAATCTGGCTTAATGCTGTTTCAATATCATTCATCAGATAAAATTTCCTTGTTCAGAAATGCAAACGCCATCTTGGCGATGGCGTTTGTCAGATCATTTAACGATTAGCTAAAGTATCTTTTAATGCCTCATGCATGTCGAGTAAGACTTTTTCAGTCGTTTCCCAGTCGATACAGCCATCAGTGACTGATTGGCCATACTCCATATCACAAAGGTTCGTAGGAATGTCCTGACGACCGCCTTTAAGATGACTTTCTACCATAATACCAACAATTGACTTGTTTCCATCAAGAATTTGTTCGGAAATATTTTTGAGTACAAGCGGTTGCAGGTACGGGTCTTTGTTTGAGTTGGCATGGCTGGCATCAATCATGATTTTGGTGCTGACTTTGGCCTTGGCTAATGCGGCTTCCGCATCTGCCACTGAGCCTGCATCGTAGTTCGGCTTGCCATTACCGCCACGCAGTACCACGTGAGCATAAGGGTTACCTGAAGTACGAATCACAGCCACCTGACCTTGATCGTTTAAACCAAGGAAGCTATGGCCATGTTTGACCGATTGCATCGCATTGGTTGCCACGGTTAAACCGCCGTCCGTCCCGTTTTTAAAGCCGACTGGTGAAGACAGACCTGAAGACATTTCACGATGCGTCTGGCTTTCAGTCGTACGTGCACCAATTGCAGACCATGAAATCAGGTCTTGATAATACTGCGGTGAGTTCGGATCAAGTGCTTCAGTGGCACATGGTAAACCTATTTCATTCAGTTCAAGTAACAGCTTACGACCGATACGCAGACCTTTTTCGATATTGAACGAGTCGTTCATATCCGGATCGTTGATCAGGCCTTTCCAGCCCACTGTGGTACGTGGTTTTTCAAAATAAACCCGCATCACGATGTATAAGCTGTCTTTAACTTTTTCGCTTAACACTTTTAAGCGTTCAGCATATTCGTGTGCAGCCGCAGGATCATGAATAGAACAGGGGCCGATGACAACGAACAGGCGTTTGTCTTCACCATCCAGGATTTTACGAATCGTTTCACGACCATGCAGTACGGTTTGATAAGCAGTTTCAGTCAAAGGTAATTCTGCTTTAAGCTCAGCAGGGGTTACCAAAGGAATCATGCTGTGGATATTCACGTCATCAATATCTGATGCTGAAATGGGATTTGACTGTTGTGTATTCATTGCCGTCACTGGTTCGATCATACAAAAGGTTGTTTAATAGCCCGAATATAACATGAATGATGCGTCACTTTGTTATAAAAAAGATGAATACTTCTTTGAAAAAAAAGTGATGAATCGCATAGTTAAATTAAACGGACTGGGAATTCTGGCTCATGACGACCATCGCTGTTTCGGCAGGTTGAGCCGGTTTTGATTTTACAGGGTTAAGCATGAAATTCAGGCCGAGCCCAAATAAGGTAATGCCTAAAATTTTGCGAATCAGTTTTTCTGGCATCCGTGAACTGAGTAAAGTGCCGACAATAATCGCTGGAATAGAACCCACCAATAACCACATGAGCAGCATGAAATCGACATTGCCTGATGACATATGCCCCAAGCCTGCAACCAGCGTCAGTAACACCGCATGCACCACGTCTGAGCCAATGATACGAATCATCGGCAGATTCGGGAACATCACCACTAAAGCCATGATGCCAAATGCACCTGCACCCACTGAAGATAGCGTGACAAATATACCCAAGATAATGCCCATGATAATAATGGCTACGCGCTTTTCTTTGGCTTGCAGCTTCACTTTTTCCAGATCCTGCGTCATATCCGGCAGTTCTTGTTTTCTGTATTTATTAAAAAGATTTTCGATCTGGGTGCGGAACAGAATAGACAAGCCGGTAATGGTCAGCATAAAGCCCAATACCATGGTCAGGACGGCCTTGTAATGTGTCGATTGGCTTAAATAGTTGTCGAGTACCCAATGCGTGGCAAAAGATGCTGGAATACTGCCTACTGCCAGCCAGATCACAATTGGCCAGACAATATTCATTTTTTTGGCATGCACAAAAGAACCGCAGAATTTTGAAATCGCGGCATAGAGCAGATCCGTACCAATTGCAATGTGGGGTTCAATCCGGAATAGGCTGATCAGAATGGGTGTCATCAATGAGCCACCACCGACACCGGTTACTCCAACACAAAAACCTACCAACACACCTGCTAAAATAAACTCAATCGGACCAAACATGCATATATGCCAAAATCAAAAAACGTGGATATCTTATGACTTTTGGATATAAGTCGTTGTCTTGATTATTGATTTACTTATGCATAAAAAAGATAAAGCACTGGGCTTAAAATTAAATGAAGTTTCATGTTCATCCTCGCTAAGAAAATAACGTGAAACACCGGTCACTTATTTTAAAGGACACTTTGATCTGCCTGAAAATGAAGATGAATCAGGAAAACCACTTCAATAGAAAAAATCATCAGGGAAGATTAAGAGTAGGCTAAGTAATTCTAAAGCATACCTTTCTTAAAATATAAGATGCTCACTGCTTATTCAGGCATAAACCCAGCTTTATGTTAGAATTACGATTAAATACAGTTCAATACGGATCTGAGAGGGAACTCACTTGCTAAATCGAAAACTAAAAATTGGAATCGTGGTCGGTGAGGTCTCTGGAGATACGCTTGGCGCAAAGTTGATTCGCCGTTTTCGTGAGCAAGGGATTGATGCCGAATTTGAAGGCATCGGTGGTTCACAAATGATCGCAGAAGGCTTTAAAAGCTATTATCCGATGGATGTTTTATCGGTGATGGGCATTGTTGAAGTTCTCAAGGATATTAAAAAACTCTTTGCTGTACGTGATGGGCTGGTCGAAACTTGGACTAAAAACCCTGTCGATATTTTTATTGGTGTAGATGCACCTGATTTTAACCTGCGCCTGTCGAAAACCATTAAACAAAAACAGTTGCCGATGAAGACCGTGCAATATGTCAGTCCTTCGGTCTGGGCGTGGCGTCAGGGACGTGTGCATGGTATTAAGGCCAACATTGATCTGGTGCTGTGTTTATTCCCATTCGAAAAAACCTTCTTTAAAAAATGGGATGTGCCAGCCGCTTTTGTTGGTCATCCTCTGGCCAGTCAGTTGCCGCTTGAAAATCCGATTATCGATGCTAAACAAGAACTGAATCTTGATCCGAATCAGAAGCATATTGCACTATTACCGGGAAGTCGCCGCGGTGAGATTGAACGTTTGGGGCCTTTGGTTCTGGATGCAGCCAAGATTCTGCATCAGAAATATCCTGACTATACTTTCCTGATTCCGGCAATTAATGAGGCACGCAAGCAGCAGATAGAACGCTTGCTGGCGACTTATCCTGAAAGTCTAAAGGTTCAAATCCGCTTGCTGGAAAACAGCGGTACCGAGTCAAAAATCGGCCGTCAGGTCATGAATGCATCCAATATTATTGCGCTGGCGTCAGGTACTGCGACATTGGAAGCGATGTTATTACATCGTCCGATGGTGACTTTCTATAAACTGAATTGGTTGACTTATCATGTGGTGAAATTTCTCATCAAAATTCCTTATTATTCGCTACCAAATATCATTGCCGGCAAAAAAGTCATTCAGGAGCTGATTCAAGCCGATGCTACGCCTGAAAAGCTGGCGGCTGAAATTGAAAAACTAATGAATATTGAAACTGCACAAATTCAGGTGATGCAGCATATCACCATGCATAAGCAGCTATTGTCTGGTAATAGCGAAGACCCGGTCAAAGCCGTGCTCGCGCTAATCCAGTAATTTGACGTTATTGTTCTAACAATTCAGCCGGTACTGGGTGGGCGTCTGTTCAAACTGTTTTTTAAAACTTTGACTGAAGGCTGTCTCGGATGAATAACCGACCAAATAAGCAATTTGCTGAATGCTGAATCCGCTATTTCGCAAATATTGTGCCGCCAGTCGCAGGCGATGCTGTTGTAAATAAGCCAGTGGCGGCTCACCAACAATCTGGGTAAAGAGCTGGGCAAATTTGGAACGTGACATATGACATTGCTCAGCCAGACTTTCTACGGTCCAGAACTGCTCAGGTTTGCCATGAATTGCAGCCAGTGCATTGGACAGTTCCGGATGCGAGAGCGCATTCAGCCAGCTCGAGGCATTTTCCAGATTTAAAATATAATCCCGCACACATTCAATCAGTAAAATACTGACCAGATGATCCAGAATCTTGTCACGTCCCGGCCGCATCTGCTGGGTTTCCAGCGCCAGAAACTGCAAACCGACCTGTAACCATTCCGGTGCGGTGTCGCCCAGAATATGCTGAATATGCAGGTATTTAGGTAAGGCACTTAGTAGAGGTTTTGCCATCTGCATATCCAGACTGGAACGAAGGGTGAGCATGAAGCTGTGTGCTGCTGAACTCTCCCGATTAAGATCAACACATTGCTGTGCATGGGTCTGGAAATAAGCATTAATTGAACGATGCTCAGAAAAATCGGCACTGCCGGGGCAAGAAATGCGATGGGCAGAACCTGCGGGTAAGAGTACCAGATCACCTTGTTGCAGCTCGAGCAGATCGCCGTTGGCGAACTTTAATTGTGCCTGTCCTTGTAACAGGATATAAGCCAGCATAAAAGGCTCATGCTGATAGTCAAAGCCGCTCGGATGAAACACATTCAGATAAAGATATTCAGATTTTGCCAAATGAATATCATCAAAAATTTTACTCAAAGCATCCATGCCTAACTCTATTCTTCTATTTATTTCATTTAATCGACTATAAATTTTTTAACTTTGTGATTTTAGGCCAGAATTTGGCTGCATGTGCCAAAGACGCTGACATAGGTTTTCTGGACGTTGAATACTGTTCGCTGTTGCTGAAATATTCAACTATAAGTGCAGAGTAACATAAAAAAGGAAGCTCGCAATGAATGCCCCTGCACAAATCCAGAAAGCGCAGTTTACGCAGGAAGCGTCAGCACTAAAAGGTGTAAAGCTGGATAAAAAACGTTTTGGCTGGTTGCTCAGCCCAGGTTTGCCTGTGATCGGAATGGGAATTTTGGCCGGTTATCATTTTGGCCCCAAAGCGACTAAAAAAGTCTTTGCTTTGGGCGGGCCTTTATTATTGCATGTGATTATTCCGACTCTGGATGCCCTGATTGGCGATGATGCCAACAATCCGAATGACGAACAGATTCAGGCGCTGGTCAAAGATCCGTATTATGACCGGATTGTAAAAGCCTTTATTCCCTTGCAAATGGCAGCCAACGCTTTTGCCGGCTATGTGGTGACACGTCCAAATGTATCGATACTGGATCAGCTCTTATTGGGAGTTTCCATGGGTGCGATTAACGGCATTGCGGTCAATACGGCACATGAACTGAGTCATCGTCCGCAGAAAAAAGACCATTACTGGTCGCATGCCAGCCTGATGCCTTTGGCCTATAATCATTTCCGTATTGAACATCCTTATGGGCATCATAAACGGGTGGCAACGCCAGAAGATCCAGCATCTTCACAAATGGGCGAGTCTTTTTACCGTTTCTGGCCACGCACTGTGTTTGGCGGATTAAAGTCAGCGATCCAGATTGAAAAGAAACGTCTGGAACGTAAAGGATTGAAATTTTTAAGCAAGGAAAATGAACTGTTTCATGGCTGGGCGATGAGTGCAGGCTACCATGCCTTGATGCTAAGTGCTTATGGTAAAAAGCTCATTCCTTATACACTGACTCAGGCCTTTTATGGGGTAACTCTGTTTGAAATCGTCAATTATATTGAACATTATGGTTTGAAACGCACAGAAAAAGATGATGGCAGTTATGAACGGACCTTGCCTGAACATAGCTGGAATAATAACAATATTGTGACCAATCTGTTTTTGTACCAGTTGCAGCGCCATTCAGACCATCATGCCTTTCCAAGCCGCCCATTTCAGGCACTGCGACATTTTGATGAAGCACCCGAATTACCCAGTGGTTATGCCACCATGTTGATTCCGGCTTTAATTCCGCCGTTATGGTACAAAATGATGGACCAACGCGTCTATCAGCATTATCAGGGTGACCTGACTAAGGCCAATATTCATCCAGGCAAACGTGAGAAAATTTTTAAAAAGTTTGGACTTATTTTAAGTACTGAAGCATAAACCTAGTTTTAAATAAAAAATGCGCTTCTTACAGCTAATGCCAGTCAGTTAAGGAATTGACTGGCATTTTCTTTTTCAAATTCATGATTATATCTGATAGATAAAAAAGTCATCCGCAACTGTTTGAGGCAGGACTACATTTAAAAATGATTGTTTCTGCGACAAATTTACTAGTCGATGGTGGCTGACGAGTTTTGCGGTGAGGAGTGTTGCTCCGCAAGATGCCCTCCTTGCGAAGCTTCGCTTCTCATTTGGGCGAAACCAAAGTAACAAATAATTTACAAGAATTTGATTTATAACATTAATACTCCGCATTGAATGACTAAAAATTAAAGAGTCTGTTTCTAAACTCCTTAACTGATCAGCATTACTTCTTACAGCGCATTTTTATTTAGCTATGAACCTTAAAACCAGTCAGCTTGCATATTCCTGCAGCTATCATCAAAGTTCATCAGTAACTTGGCCTGATGTTCAATTTCAGGCAATTCCCAACGGATAAAATATTGGGCTGCCTGAAACTTGCCCGCCAAAAAGTCCTGATCTTCTTTTTGATCGGAATTGCCAAATTTAAGTTGTGCCTGCTGCGCCATGTCTAAGCAGAGCCAGGCAATCATGGTTTTTCCCATCATGTCTAAATAAAGCCCAGAGTTGGCTAATGCTTCATTGATTTGGCCTTGATGCAGAGCCTGACCTAAAACCTGGGTGGTTTTTTGCACGGTAGCCAGATGTTGTTGAAAGCTTTCTGCCAGTGCGACTAACTTGGGATTCTGAATCTCAGACAACGTATGCTGGATGCGTTGCATCAACAGGCTGAGTCCCTTGCCATTGTGCTGCCAGAGTTTACGCCCAAGCAAATCCAGGGACTGAATACCATACGTGCCTTCATGAATCGGATTGAGGCGGTTATCGCGGTAGCATTGTTCGACCGGATAATCACGGGTATAACCCGCGCCGCCCAAAACCTGAATCGCCAGATCATTGGCTTTTGGGCCATAGGCTGAAGGGAAGGATTTGACCACTGGAGTGATCAGATCAAGCAAGAGGGCACTGTCCTCATCATGTGCTGCCTGATGTTCATCAATCAGACGCGCCGCAAATAAACACAGGGCCAGTGATCCTTCGACATAAGCTTTTTGTGCCAGCAGCATACGTTTGACATCACTATGCTCAATAATATTGACCGGTTTGGAATCAGGCGATTTTTCATGTGCAAGACGACCTTGCGGACGGTTTTTGGCATAGTTTAAGGATTCCAGATAACCGCGATAGCCAATCATGGCTGCGCCCAAGCCTACGCCGACACGCGCCTCATTCATCATTTTAAACATATATTTTAAGCCATGACCTGCTTCACCAATCAAATAGCCTAAGCAAGCATCATTTTCGCCAAAGCTTAAAACCGTTGAAGTCGTTCCTCTATAACCCATTTTGTGCAGTAAACCAGCCAGCTGTACATCATTGGATTCACCTATAGAGCCATCTGGATTGGTTTTAAATTTCGGCACAATGAACAGGGAAATACCTTTGACCCCTTGCGGTGCATCCTGAATCCGCGCCAGAACCAGATGAATAATATTTTCGGTAATATCCTGATCACCACCAGAAATAAACATTTTCTGGCCTTTAATGTTATAAGTTCCATCTGCCAGAGGAATAGCTTTGGTCGTTAGATCACCCAGAGAAGAACCGACATTCGGCTCGGTCATGGCCATAGTGCCGGCAAAGCGGCCGCTCAACATATGCGGTAAAAATAGCTGTTTTTGTTCCGGTGAAGCAAAGGCTTGAATCAGATTTGCCGCCGCCGCAGTCAGAAAAGAATAGGCAACAGTTGAAGGATTGGCCGCCATAAAATAGGCATTGCAGGCCATATTTAATAAAGTCGGGAGTTGCATACCGCCATGTTCATAATCATGCTGGGCACAGAGCAGGCCGGCCTCGGCAAACTGCTGCCACGCCGTTTTGACTTCAGCAATGGTTTTGACCTGCTTCCCATCAAAGCTCGGTTCATGCTGATCGGCTTTGGCATTATGCGGGGCAAAGTAATCGGTCGCGATACCCTTGGCTGTATCTAAAATACTGTCAAAGGTATTTTTATCATGCTCCTGATAACGTTCCAGTTTTGTCAGAGCTTCAAGTTTGAAGACATCATAAAGTAGAAAATTAAGATCTTTATCATTTATTAGCTCGGTCACGGTACTGTCCTGAATGTAAAATCCTTGAGATAGCGCCAAGACTAACAGTTGCTTTTATTCAGCAGGATTGTCAATAATGACATCAAACAGGTAAAAAATGACAATGAGATCAAGATGCAGCGAGTCGTAGTTTTGGGTTTTGATGGCGCTCTGGCTTCTGCCATTACCGGTGTCGTCGATTTATTTGCCATGGCCGGTGTGAGCTGGAACCGCATTCAGCAGCAGGATGTACAGCGCCTGTTTAAAGTTAGTATTGCCAGTCCTGATGGACAACCGATTCGTTGTATTAATGGTCTGGAATTACAGGCACATTGTTCCTATCAAGAGATTCAAACTGCAGATATTGTGGTGGTGCCAACCATAGCTGCACCGATTCAGGATGTATTGCAACAAAACCCTGAGCTGATCCGGTTTCTAAAATCTGCTCATGCAGATTCGACCTTAATTGCTGGAAATTGCACCGGAAATTTCTTTCTGGCAGAAGCCGGTATTTTAGATAATCGCGTGGCAACGACGCATTGGGGCTTTCAAGATATTTTCCGGACGCATTATCCGCAGGTCAAATTGAATGCCGATCTGATGATTAGCCGCGACCAGAATATCTATTGCGCGGGTGGTGGCCTGGCCTGGTTCGACTTAGGTTTGCATCTGATTGAACGTTTTTATGGCTTTGAGGTGGCCATGCAATCGGCCAAATCTTTTGTGATTGATTATCGACGCGATAGCCAGCTGTCTTATTCCTTACTCAAGATTGGACAACCGCATCATGATGAACTGGTGCAAAATGTCCAGAACTGGCTGGAGCAGCATTTTCATGAGTCTTTTAGCTTGGATGATATTGCAACACGTTTTAATGTCACCACGCGTACCTTGATTCGCCATTTTAAACAGGCACTGGACTTGCCGCCAAATCAGTATCTGCAAGCGATCCGAATTGAAGCTGCACGCAAACGTCTGGAAGAAACCGATCAGGCGGTGGATGTGATCATGCAAAATATTGGTTATCAGGACCCAAGTTCATTTCGCCGTTTATTTCATAGAAAAACTGGCTTGACGCCGTTGGAATATCGGCGCCGCTTTAGCCGTCGCTTTTAGAAGTGTTTAATAAGAAGGTTGTATTTCCCCCGCTTTACGGCCATGCAACAGGTAATACCAGATCAGACAGCTGATGGTCAGTACAGCAGAGTACAGGTAAAGTTGACGATAACCGATCTGATCCAGAAGCATGCCGAGGAAATAAGGTCCAAAACCCAAACCTGCATCTAGCGCAATAAAGAAGGTTGAAGTCGCCAGCCCCATACGCTGCAAACTGGTACTTTTTACCGCAATGGTCTGACAGACGGACTGGAGATTACCAAAGCCAAAACCAAGCAGTGCGGCGCTGGCCAATAACATCGTAGCATTATGGGCCTGACTGAGTAATAAAATTCCTAAGGCCATAATCACAATGGCCGGATAGATGATGATGTTTTCACCTTTACGATCCATTAGCGGGCCGGTAAATGGACGTGAAAGCAAAATCGCAATGGCATACATCAGAAAGAAAAAAGAAGCCGTTTCGACTAAATTAATCTCTTTGGCATAGAAATGAATAAAAGATAAGACGCCGGAATAGCAGGTTGCCACAATCAGAACAATCATCGAAATCGGCAAAGCCTTGGGTTCAATATATTGCGCCAGTCTGCTAGATGACTGATTTTCTATATGATTGACTGGATTCGTTATTTTAATCTGTGGCGGCTGAATAAACAGGCTGCAAATCAGGCAGCTGAGTGCGACTACACTGGTAAAAACAAAAATCACCTGATAGTTAAAATTTGACATTAGCCAGATGCCTAAGAAGGGGCCAATCGCCGTGCCAAGTGTGCTGCTCATACTAAAATAACCAATGCCTTCACCACGTCGAGTCGCAGGAATGGTCTGGGCAATCACGGTGCCTAATACCGTTGAGGCCACACCCATCATAAAACCGTGCATCAGACGGATGCCCAGTAAAATTTCCAGCTTGGCCGGAATCAGATAGAGGCCAGAAAAAAGCAGAAAACCTGTCAGACCGGCCACAAGCGTAATTTTTAGGCCCAAACGGTTTAGCAGTTTCCCGATAATAAGACGGCCGAATAAGGTACCGACAATAAACAAGCCAGAAACCAGCCCTGCCTGTGCCGTGGTTGCACCTAATTCTGCTACCGAGTAGCCGACAATCACAATCACCAGCAAATAAAACACCAGCACCAACTGGAAATTCACCAGACTGATCAAAATAAAATTGGGAGTCCATAAAGGCGTTTGTTCTTGGCTCATTAAAGTCGATCCTGCGAAGCGGGTTGTAACTGCTGAATGAGCTGCATCAAGATATTTTTACTACTTTCAATATCATCTGAGGCAATTTGCTCAAGCAACTGCTTTTCAAATGCCTCAATCTGTGTGGAACCCAGGGCAAAAGTCTCGACTCCTTGCTCACTCAGTGTGAATAGCTTCTGACGCTTGTCTGCAGTTTCGAGTTGGCTAATTAGACCGAGTTCCACTAAATTCTGGATACGTTTACTGATGCTGGGTTTAGATACGTTCAAATAATGAGAAATATCCATCAGGGTACATTGCTGATGCGTCTGAATCACATACAGCACTTGCCATAAGGAATAATTTAACTGTGAAGATAATAAAATCGTATTTATTTCATCACTGAGTAACCGTGCACAACGTAATAACAAGGCGCGAAATGGAAGAGAGGCAGAAGGCATATAGTTAACCTGGCTAACTAATTTAGAGCCAATTTACGCCTATTTGGGGGATTACACAAGTGGTCACCGTTCAATTAAATATTCACTTGCATATTTAATTAAATAGCGCTTACACATTGTTAACTTGAGTAAAAAATAACCGACAAAAGTCTACATATTGCCAAGCCAAATTAAGCCTAAGCTAAGACCAAGAAAAAACACTTCACTAATAAATCTAAGCAAGGCTCCTACAAATAATTATATATAGGTGAAATGTATGACCCTGGGTTTAACCGCATTAGAGTTAGCGCGAATACAATTCGCCTTTACTGTCTCTTTTCATATTATTTTTCCTGCAATCTCAATCGGATTGGCCAGCTTTTTGGCGATTCTGGAATGGCGCTGGCTCAAAACCCAAGACCCGATTTATCGGGATCTGTTTAAGTTTTGGGTGAAAATCTTCGCTGTAGCATTTGGGATGGGCGTGGTCTCTGGCGTGGTCATGAGCTATCAGTTCGGCACCAACTGGAGTGAATTCTCCCGGATTGCAGGTGGCGTGACTGGCCCATTACTGGCCTATGAAGTTCTTACCGCCTTTTTTCTGGAAGCGGGCTTTTTGGGAATTATGCTCTTCGGCTGGGGACGGGTGGGGCCACGTGCACACTTTTTCTCGACCTTGATGGTCGCGGTAGGCACCTGTATCTCGATGTTCTGGATTTTATCCTCCAATAGCTGGATGCAAACGCCGCAAGGCTTTGCCATCGAAAATGGTCTGTTTGTCCCCAAAGACTGGATCGCCATCGTATTTAACCCGTCATTTCCCTACCGTTTGGCGCATATGGCCATTGCTGCCTTTTTGGTTTCTGCATTGCTGGTGGCAGCCACAGCAGCCTGGCATCTTATTCAGGGCCGTCGTGATGCCTTGGTCAAAACTTCATTTTCCATGGCAATGTGGCTGATTCTGGCACTTGCGCCGCTACAGGTTTTGGTGGGTGATGTACATGGTCTAAATACGCTTGAACATCAACCCGCCAAACTGGCGGCAATGGAAGGTCATTGGGAAACCAATCATGATGGCGGCATGCCTTTATATCTGTTTGGACTGCCAGATATGCAGGCTGAGGAAACCAAATATGCCATCGCCATTCCTAATCTGGGCAGCTTGATCCTGACACATTCCATGGACGGTACTGTCACCGGCTTAAAGGATTTTGTACCTGAAGACCGTCCTAATTCGGCAATCGTGTTCTGGAGTTTTCGGATCATGGTCGGGCTAGGAATGTTGATGCTACTGCTGGCAATCTGGGGGGCATGGTCACGTAAAAAAGGTCGCTTTTATGAATCCCGAGGATTACATCGGTTTGCCCTGATTATGGGGCCTTCCGGTTTTATTGCCATGCTGGCTGGGTGGTTTACGACGGAGGTTGGCCGTCAACCCTGGGTGGTCTATGGCATCATGCGTACCAAAGATGCCCTATCGCCGGTATCGGCAGAGCAGGTAGGCTTGACCCTGATTATCTTTGTCGTGGTCTACTGTGTGGTCTTTGGCGCCGGTATTTATTATATGTTGCGACTCATGCACAAAGGCCCGGAATTTATTCATTCTACACCCCCACATGAAATTGATAGTGACGTAATTCAGGCATCTCGCCGGCCATTGAGCAGTATTCGCGAGAGTATTGAGGATGGGGCCGATAATGCAGATCAGGAGAATAAAAAATGATTGATTTGTCATTGATTTGGGTGGTGATCATCGCCGTTGGTGTCCTGATCTATGTCATTCTGGATGGTTTTGATCTGGGCATTGGCATTCTATTTCCGTTTTTTCCGCATCAGGATGACCGTGATGTGATGATGAATACTGTTGCGCCTGTCTGGGATGGCAATGAAACCTGGATGGTATTGGGTGGCGCAGGTTTATTTGCAGCATTTCCGCTGGTCTATTCCACCGTATTATCTGCACTGTATATGCCGATCATCCTGATGGTGATTGCGCTGATCTTCCGTGGTGTTGCTTTTGAATTCCGTTTTAAGGCCAATCGCAGTAAACATTGGTGGGACAAAGCCTTTATTGGTGGTTCTGCGCTGACCAGCTTCCTGCAAGGGGTGATTTTAGGCGCTTATATTCAGGGAATTGAAACCCGAAATGGCATTTATGCGGGCGGCGGGCTGGACTGGTTGACACCATTTAGCCTGTTTACCGGTCTGAGTGTCATGGTGCTGTATGCTGCCTTAGGCTGTGGCTGGCTGATTTTTAGAACGGCCGATCAGTTACAAGACCGTATGTATCAGCTAATGCCAAAAATGATTATCGCCTTATTGATTATCCTGGGCGCTGTCAGTATTTATACGCCGCTGACTCATCCGCAGATTGCGGAACGCTGGTTTAGTCAGCCACAATTTATGTATCTCATGCCCGTGCCGATCTTAGTCCTATTATTTACCTGGCTGGCTTTACGTGCCTGCAAACAACGTAAGGAACTTAGCCCATTCATGTACATGCTGGTGCTGGTTTTTCTGGCCTATACCGGATTTCTGATCAGTCTCTGGCCTTATATCATTCCACCGTCAGTGACCATCTGGGAGGCGGCAGCGCCAGAAAGTAGTCAATTATTTACCTTAATTGGTGCTTTATTACTTATTCCAATCATTCTGATTTATACCGGCGTGTCGTACTGGGTATTCCGCCATAAAGTGCGGGTCGGGGATGATGGCTATCATTAAGGAGCAACAATGAAAGGGAAGCAGATATTATGGTTTGTGGGCCTATGGATTTTAGGCTTCGTTACTCTGGCTTTAATTGCAGGCGCATTCAGGTTTTTTGTCCATCTGGCGTATTAATTTAAAAATTAAAAAGTGATCTGGCGAGCCGGATCACTTTTTAATAGCGAAGAGAAATCAGCAAAGATTAGGATTTTACCTGTTTTCGATACACACTTGGGCGTACAGGTCGGCTACTTTTCCAGAGTCCTTTTTTCTGTTTTTTGGCTTTGTTTTGCAAGTCCAGCATATAGCGTAAATGGTTTTTATCTTTAATATAATCTTCGTAGACCCATGCTGCGCCGCGTTTCACGATTTCTTCATTGATATTTTTACGATAGCGGTAAACGACGCCGACGCAGCGACCATAACGGTCAATATCTGTAATTTTCACGCGAACTATTTTGTTTTTCACCATGCTTTTAACTAGACGCTGTGACTCTTTGCCATAGCTTTGGCTGGATTCTGGCGCATCCACATAGGCAAAACGTAGTCTGGTTTCAGAACGTCTAATATTGAAACGGTAGCAGGTGAGGGTATCCCCATCGCTAACCGCCTTAACACGACACCAGTATTTCTGTCCTTTTTTAAAGGGACGAAATATATCCTTGAGGTAAATGGTGAGTTTGTGCAGCAAATAATAGGAAAAGCATAAGGCAAATAAACCCAGCACAATTTGCCAGGTGGGAGAAAGAGGCAACAAGCTAAAATCCAGATCATCAAAAGAAGCTGTAGAAGAACAACAGCAAGCAGATGCATGATTGTAGAGGAAAGCCCCAAGCACTAGAGTTCAAAAGCTAAACAGTCAGTGTTTCATTTTGTATTTATAAATAGCCTAAGCAATTTAGGTTGAGCCTGACATTTCAGGCTACAATACCAACCATTAGAATAGCCTAAGCAAAATTCATATCTACTTAAAATAGCCTAAGTAAAAATGTTATTAATTTCGCTTCGCAAAAATTGATGTCTCTTATTTTCCTGTAAATCTTTGTGCCAATACATTCCCATATTAATCTTAGGCAGTTGCACAGGCACTTCAAAAAAATTCAGAATTTTGGCTATCTGTAAATGTTCTAAGATATTGCGTGGCATAGTCAACATCGCTTGGGGATATTGCTCCAAAATTTGCAACGCAGTTGAATAATGCTGACAGCGTAAAAAAATTTGTCTTGAAAGCTGCTTACGGCTCAAATACAGATCTTCAATTAAGATACCTGTACGGCGAGACGATACGCCTATATGTGGGGAGGAAAGATAGGATTGTTCTGAAATTTTATTTTGCTGCGTACAGACGACAAATTCATCTTGTACTAAGGGTTCAAACTGAATTTTATCTCCCAGTTTTTGCTCAAGATCCATGACAAAATCGACCTGCTGCGCTGCCAGGTCAGCACTGATATTTTTACGATCCAGTTTGATGCTACTAAACTGAATATCCAGATTCATTTTCTGAAAATGTGCCACCAACTTTGGAAAAATCATTGGTTCAATTTCATCATGTACGGCAATTTTTAAACTTTGCACCATATTTGGTTGAAATTGTTGATGCTGAATAGAAATACTTTGAATCGTCATCAGGGCATTTTTAATGGCGGGATAAATCTGTTCAGCAAACGGCGTGGGTTGCATTTTTGCACCAAAACGTACGAACAGATCATCCTGCAACTGATTTCTGAGCCGCTGCAAAGCGTGACTGGCAGCAGATTGGGTGATACATAATCGCTGTGCTGCTTTAGAAATACTGTTCTGTTCAAAAATAGCGACAAAAAGTGGATATAAATTGATATCTATACGATGGAAAACACTCATATCCATCAGTGTTTTATTATGAATGCTATGCATGATAAGCTATGGATTAAAATCATTTTATTCATAATAGTTTTTAAGTTAAGGTCTTGTAAAGCAGAATACAAAATATCCAGAGGGAAATAGCCATGTTTGAGTTATCCGCACGCGCACAAGACTATGTTGAACGGACTAAAAAATTTATTAAAGATGAAATCGACGCCGTTGAAGCCGATTTTTGGCAGCAAGTGCATGAGTTAAATCAAGGCAGTGACTGGACCAAATGGCAATGGCCGACTGAACTGGAAACTTTAAAAGCCAAAGCCAAAGCAGCAGGGCTGTGGAATATGTTTCTGCCATGTCCTGAACTGGGCCAAGGTTTATCAGTCAATGAATATGCTCATATTGCCGAGCTTTCGGGCCGTAGCCTGATTGCACCGACCGTATTTAACTGTAATGCGCCAGACAGCGGCAATATGGAAGTCCTCTGGCGTTATGGCTCTGAAGAACAGAAACAGCAATGGCTTCTGCCATTACTTGAAGGCAAAATCCGTTCTGTATTTTGTATGACTGAACCGGCGGTGGCTTCTAGTGACGCGACCAATATGCAAGCAACGGCGGTCATCGAAGGCGATGAAATTGTTCTGAATGGCCGTAAATGGTGGTCATCAGGTCTGGGCGATCCTAATGCCAAAGTCATTATTTTTATGGCGCATACGCCAGATGAAAGCAAAGACCGTCATCATCAGCATTCCATGGTTCTGGTTCCTGTCGATACGGCGGGTGTGAAAATCGAAAGAATGTTACCGGTATTTGGCGACTATGATGCACCGCATGGTCATGGTGAAGTCAGTTTTGAAAATGTCCGCGTTCCAGTTGCCAGTTTTATTGGTGGTGCCGGCCAAGGCTTTGAAATTGCTCAAGGTCGTCTCGGGCCAGGCCGTATTCACCACTGTATGCGTTGTATCGGCGCTGCGGAAAAATCTTTGGAGCTGATGATTGACCGCGGTATGAGCCGGACTGCCTTTGGTAAAGAAATTTTAAAACTGGGAGGCAATCTGGAACGTGTTGCTGAAGCACGGGTCGCGATTGATCAAGCACGTCTTTTAACCTTGTATGCAGCCTATAAAATGGATACTTTAGGGAATATGGCGGCTTTGACTGAAATCTCGGCCATTAAAGTGGTTGCGCCAAGTGTATTAGAAAAAGTAGTAGACATGGCCATACAAATTCACGGTGGTGCTGGTGTCTCCCGTGATACGCCACTCACCGGATTCTTTGCTCAGGCACGTGCCCTACGTTTGGCGGATGGACCAGATGAAGTGCATAAAGGTATGATCGCAAAACTGGAACTGGCTAAACGTGGTTACAGTACACGCCATAAAAAATAAGCTTAAACACGATATAAAGTTTGAAGACATTTGAAAAAGAATTGAAGGAAAAATTATGGCAGTTATTGATGTCGGTGGATCGGTTCGTGCAGGTGAGGAACTGGATGTTCAGGCTGTAGGAAACTGGCTGATTGGGCAGGGAGTTCAACTTGAAGGTCCGGTCGAAGTTACTCAATATTCGGGTGGCGCATCGAACTGGACTTATCGTCTGAAATATACCAATGCCGATCTAATTCTGCGTCGTCCACCCAAAGGTACCAAAGCCAAATCTGCCCACGACATGGCCCGTGAATTTAAGGTTCAGCACGCACTTTCCGAGTTTTATCCAGTATTACCAGAGATGGTGGCACTTTGTCAGGATGAATCCGTGATTGGCTGCGACTTCTATGTGATGAAACGCATTGAAGGCATTATTCCACGCGCCAATTTACCCAGAGAACTGAATTTTAATGAAGCTCAGGTACGTGAACTGTGTATTAACGTCATTGATAAGCTGATTGAGTTGCATCAGGTGCCTTATGTGGGTACTGAACTGGAGAAATTAGGCAAAGGCGAGGGCTATTGTCATCGTCAGGTAGATGGTTGGGATGCACGTTATGCCAAAGCCAAGACCTTGAATGTGCCATCTTTCAGATATGTCCGTCAGTGGCTTAAAGACAATACCCCAGTGGATGCTAAAACCTGTCTGATTCACAATGACTGGCGTTTTGATAATGTCATTTTAGATCCAAACGATCCGACTCAAGTCATTGGCGTTCTGGATTGGGAAATGGCGACACTCGGTGATCCATTGATGGATCTGGGTTCAGCTTTGGCTTACTGGGTTGAAGATACGGATAATGCAATTTTTAAAGCCACACGTCGTCAACCCACCAACTTAAAAGGCATGTTTAGCCGTAAAGAAGTGGTGGATTATTATCTGGAAAAAACCGGATTAACCCCTGAAAACTGGACCTTCTATGAAGTCTTTGGAGTTTTCCGTTTGGCGGTGATCGCGCAGCAAATTTATTATCGCTATTATCATAAACAGACCAATAATCCAGCATTTAAAGATTTCTGGATTGTGATTCATGCCTTGCATATTCGTGCCTTAAAACTGATTGGCCGCCAGAAAATTGAGGCCAATGATATTGCACAGAAATATATGACCAAATTTAAGGAGTTGATGCCGAAATGACGACGATTTATTTAATCCGCCATGGACAGGCGTCTTTCGGTGCAGAAAGCTATGACAAACTTTCTCCAAATGGTGAATTACAAGCCAAATTATTGGGTCGCTATTTTGATGAAATTTTAAAAGAAGCACCTTATGTGGTGGCAGGCTCCATGCAGCGTCATCAACAAACGGCGCAATTGGCCTTGGCTGAATGTTTTCCTGAAAGTGAGCCAGTTACAGATTCAGCCTGGAACGAATTTAATCATCAACAAGTCTTTGCTCAATATGAGCCACGCTTTAATCAACCTGAACTGTTGAAAGAAGATGTATCGCAGCATGCCAATCCACGCGCCTATTTAAGTAAAATTTTTGAAGGTGCAATTGAGCGCTGGACTGGCGGTAACTATCACCATGAATATGAAGAATCCTGGCCGGATTTCAAACAGCGGGTGGAAACGGCATTGCAGCATTTGTGTGATGATCTGGCTGAAAAGAAACCGCGCTATGCTGTAGTGTTTACGTCGGGCGGAGTCATTTCGGTTGCTGCGGGCAAAATTCTCGGTTTGTCTCCGAATAAAACTTTTGCTTTAAACTGGGCAATTACCAATACCAGCATGACCACGCTACGTCTGGTAGGCAACCAACCCCAGCTATTAAGCCTAAATGAACATCATTATATTAAAGCGCAACGTCCGGATTTATTGACCTGGATTTAAATCTATATTGCAAATCTGATTGCTTAGAAAAATAAAGGAATAAGGTAAAACACATGGCAAAAACAATTTTAATTACTGGTGCAAGTTCAGGAATTGGTGCAGGTATGGCACGCGAATTTGCTCAGAAAGGCTATAACCTGGCCATCTGCGCGCGTCGCCTGGATCGTTTGGAAATACTTAAACAAGAGTTGGAGAGTCAATACGGCATTCAAGTAATTGCTAAAACTTTAGATGTCACTAATTATGATCAGGTCTTTGACGTATTTCGTGCTTTTAAACAAGATTTTGGCACGATTGACCGAGTGATTGTCAATGCCGGAGTCGGTGAAGGCCGTCGTATTGGCAAGGGCAACTTTGCCATTAATAAGGCCACAGTTGAAACCAATTTCATTTCGGCCTTGGCACAATGTGAAGCAGCAGTAGAGATTTTCCGGGCGCAAAATTCAGGCCATCTGGTCATGATTTCTTCAATGAGTGCCATGCGCGGTATGCCTAAACATTTAACCGCTTATGGTGCAAGTAAGGCAGGTGTTGCACATCTGGCCGAAGGGATTCGTGCCGAACTGATTGATACACCAATCAAAGTCACCACAATTTTCCCGGGCTATATTCGTACCGAACTTAATGAAGGCGCCAAGAAACTGCCATTTGAAGTGGATGAAAAAACCGGATCGCGTTTACTTGCTGCTGAAATTGAAAAAGCGCCAGTAAAGGCTTATGTGCCAAAATGGCCATGGCTGCCATTGGGTCTGGCGATGAAAATATTGCCGCTGAAATTGGTGAATAAATTAGGCTAAGGTTTAAAATCTAAAAGCTCCATAAGGGGCTTTTTACTTTTCTAGAACTTCAGAACTTTTTTTGCTGGTAATTTCACTTGAAAAAATTGCTTTGCAAAGTCAAAGCTAATGCTAGCGTTAGCAAAGTTGCAGATAAAAATGTGCCAAATACATGCACTATCCTGTGTAAAGAAAACAAAGCTCGTTAATTCGATTAATCAGGATCAGGTAGTTTGATAAGCTTTTAATAATGAAATATTTATTATTTCAAGGCAAACCAAGTTTAATTAATATAGAGATAAATTGCTGTTAAAAAACAGATTTTTTAGAGACTGAATCTCATAAAAAATTACGCATGACCTCCCTGTATTTTTATTCATCTTAGAAAAAGTGCCAAAATTGTCCAAAACTTGGACATACTCGCTCGGACAGTCAAAAGATCACTTCTCTTTTTTTTAATTTCCTTTAATGTGCAACTGTCCAGAAATTAAAGGTTCTCTATATGTCTACATCTTCAGAGATGACAGACCAGCAGCGTATCTCCAAAGTTAGAACTGTGGTGACACAGGCAGGTGAAGATTTACGTAACCGTTATCCAATATTGAAACATCAAAATTTTATTGGTGCCAGTATTCTCGGTTTTGCCTGGATCGGTATGGTTTTATGCGCATTGGCCTATGCCTATGGCTATCTTTCTGTATGGCTGACGATTCCTTTAATTGCAATTTTTGCTTCATTAACGCATGAATTAGAGCATGACTTAATTCATTATATGTATTTCAAAAAAACGCCCTGGGCACATCACTTGATGCTGGCTTTGGTGTGGTTGGCGCGTCCAAATACCATTAGTCCGTGGGCACGTCGTCGTTTACACCTGCATCATCATAAATATTCTGGAACTGAACATGATCTGGAAGAACGTGGAATCAGCAATGGTATGCCCTGGGGAATTCGCCGGATTTTGATCATCAGTGATCAATTGATGTCGGTTTATCTGCGTCCTTTTCAGATGTTTAAAATGATCCATCTTTTTCTGGAAAAACAGCCTGAAAAAGAACGTAAAATTGCCATGATTTCCCAGCTATTGGGCTTTGTGCCATTAAGCATTCTTTATTATGGCTTATTTTATTTATTTGTCGTGTTCCATGTTTCAAATGCAATCGTGCCTTTATTTGGCTATGAGATGCGCTGGTCGCAAGTCGTAATCGAAGCAATGCCAATCATTAATTTTATTGCAGTCATCTGGCTGATTCCCAATTTTATCCGTTCATTTAGCCTGCAATTTGTCAGCTCGAATATGCATTATTATGGCGATATTGATCCGAGGGATGTCATCAAGCAAACACAAGTACTGACGCCTTGGTGGATGATGCCATTTCAGTTGTTTTGCTGCAATTTTGGGGCCACGCATGCGATTCATCACTTTGTCGTTAAAGAGCCTTTTTATATTCGTCAAATGACCTCGAAAACGGCGCATAAAGTGATGAAAGAAGTGGGCGTACGTTTTAATGACCTGGGCACATTTAAACGTTTAAACCGCTGGAATGATATTCAAACAAAATAAAACTAAATTAAAAAAATCCTGCAAATGCAGGATTTTTTTATCTACTCTTTGGAATTTGCAAAGAAGTGCAGCAAAGCATCTTGCAATATCACCTGCCAAATTACATAGGAATGTGCGCCTTCATAAACCTGATATCTGACCTCATGTCCTTTGGATTTTAAAGCTTGTGCCACGATGGGTGACGTTTCCAGAATACTTAAGTCATTGTTGGTACGCGAAGATTCATAACGATTCGCTGAAATATGAAAATACTGTTGAGGCTGTTTTTTTAAATTATGAATCAATTGATTCATACCATTGATTTTTGAGTGTGGTTCAGGTGACCACCAGAACGAGCCGGATAAAGGCACAGCATGACTAATGTGCTGTGGATTTTCCAAGGCAAGATAAGCTGCACTCAGCCCTCCCAAACTGGAACCGAGAAGAACTGTTTTTTGCTTATCACGTACAATTTTCTGATCGAGCCAAGGCAAAAATTCCTGATTAAAAAAACCTGAAAATTTCGGGTTTGGTGTCAGCTCTTTAGGACGAAGTTCACTATTCGGTGCATGTAAAAAAACCGCTTGAATCGGTGGAAGTTTGCCTTGTTCCACCAGAATATCCAGCACTTTTGGCACATCAACCAAATGGGCATATTCATTTCCATCAAAGAAAATAGCCGTGATATAAGATTGTTGTGCAGTTTTTTTAGATTGATAGATTTCAACACGACGTTGATTTTTTAAAAACTGGCTGGATAGCTGATAACGTTTTAGTTCAGGCTGCGGATGATCTGGATAGCGTTTAGGATCGATAAAGGGAGGGGCTTGATCCAGGGCGATAATATTTTCATTCCTCAGTTTAGAGGCAGTATTTTCTTTAAGCCAGCGTTTTGGATTCAATGGATCAAGTTGTAATACCTGCAATACAGCACGGCGCTGCGCCTGGGGTTCTTTGAGTTCTGGGTTTAAATGTGCACAGTAATTCGATAGATAACCGTCCAAATTTGGTAAATCCACTGCAAAACTATAACTGCCGATATAGCGACGGTTCACAATATTTTCCTTAAACCAGATATCGGTATCGGGCAGGCGAGTCAACCATTCATGATCATTACTCGGGCCACCGACCAGACGCACATTATGTTTGGCTGCTTTCCATAAAAAAATCAGTCGAACATGATCCTGATCAAGTGGCTCAATAATCGGTGTAGTTTGATTTTGCACTTTTTCCCAGAATTGTTGGATTAATCCCGCTCGGTTTTCAGGAGACTGCTTTAATTGCTGCTGTAAACTTTTTAACAGGTCGCTTTTGGGTTGAACTGCTTCACACGCTGCAGCATAAGGTGCTTGCTCCATTGAGGAAGGTGAATCTGCCAAACTATGTAATGATAGTGCGCTTAGTAAGAGTGTGCTTAAGTATAAGTATTTCAAATCATCCCCTGTTAGTTTAAAAAAGTAATGATAATTATTATCAATTGTAAATACAGATTTGTCTTTCAATTATTTTTATATATTTATTCAATTATTTACATGATGTTTTATCAAAACTCATAGCATGACAGGCTACAATAAAGTTCTAATTCATTGTTTTATATTTAAAGTATAGATTTATGTGGCTGAAAATATCGACTCTTGCATTAATTCCAGTATTGGTAATTCAGGGCAATCGCGTCAAAAAAAACACTGTGCAACTCCCAGAACCGGAGGGTGAACGTGAAGGAACGCGGTCAAGGCCAGCCGCTTTCTATACTGATTGTCGGCGATTCTGCGGCTGCCGGCGTTGGGGTAGAGCATCAGGATGATGCATTGCTGGGCGACATTTTAAAAGATTTGCAGCATGACTTTAAAATTCAATGGAAATTGCATGCAAAAACAGGGGATAGCACAGCTAAAGTGATTCGTGCCATAGAACAACTGGAGACAGAACATTTTGATGTGGTCATTAGCTCGGTTGGTGTAAATGATGTAACCAAGCTCATGCCGGCTGATATCTGGATTCAAAAACAGAAAAAACTATATGCCATGATTCAACAAAAATTCAGTCCTGAATTGGTCATTGCAGCAGGTGTGCCACCCATGAATATGTTCCCGGCATTACCAAATCCTTTGGCCTGGTTATTTGGACAATATGCCAAAAAAATGAATCAGCAACTGGCGAAATTCGTAGCAAGCCAAGACAGCATGCAATGGATTGAATATGATATTGAAAAATATCGTGCCATGAATTTAGAAATGGCTGCAGATGGTTTTCATCCGAGTAAGGAAGTTTATACACTTTGGGGACAAGAAGTGGCTAGCAAGATTCGGCAAACACTCTAAAATAGTTGAAAGTTCTCAATTTAAGGAATTCTATGTCTGATATTGAAACGCATCCATTACCGCCTTTTTTACCGCCAAATGCCAAGTTGCTGATGCTGGGTAGTTTTCCACCACCAGCAACTCGCTGGAAAATGAATTTTTATTATCCAAATTATCAAAACGATATGTGGCGGATTTTTGGTTTAATTTTCTTTCAAAATAAAGATTATTTTCTGGATATTGAGAATAAAAAATTTCAGGAATCATTGATCCGTGAATTTCTATTGGAGACTGGAATTGCGATTTTTGATAGTGCCTCTCAGATCAGACGGCTGACGGGCAATGCTTCAGATAAGTTTCTGGAAATTGTGGTACCGACCAATTTAAAGGATTTATTACTACAGATCCCAGAATGTACCTATATTATGACCACCGGTGATAAAGCCACCGATACCATGATGCTGTCTATGCCTGAAGATGCAGAAAAGCCCAAAATTGGAGAGCCGACGCAAACCAACCTGGAAGGACGCGAACTGCATTTATATCGAATGCCTTCATCTTCTCGAGCATATCCGGTTTCTCTGGAGAAAAAAGCCGAAAGTTACCGGATGATGTTTGAGCATGTGGGTTTGGTTTAATATTTAATCTAATAATCAGATAAAAAATGGTTAAAGAGGTTTTAGGTTGTAGATAAGAAATAAACTTACTATTTGTAAGTTAGTAGCTTTATTCATTCACATATTTGGATATTTGACCCAGCGATAGCTATTGATTTTAATCTCCCGGACATGATGAAAGCTGGACCAGATTAACTGGCTACCTTTGGTCCATTTTAAAGCTCGAATACGAGACTCCACCTGCTGTATTTCCTCTGGCGAGGCCGGACGTAAAGGGCCAATTTCTGCATATAAGCGTACTCCTGGATAACGCTTAAATTTACCTTTAAGCAACGAATGAATCCAAAACAGTTTGCTACTGTTGACGGCCTGTATGCAGGCCATGGGTTGATGCTGTAAATTTTCAGAAAAAGTAGTGGAATAAGTATCAAAAAAGAAACCCGCACTGGTCTTTTTGTTGAGAAATATGGTTCCAATCGGAGTAATACTAGGAAAACCTTTGCAATTGACTGTTGCAATAGAGCAATGCATGGCAGCCCGTTGTGCATCAGCGACCACTTGGCGTATCTGATGCCATTCATTATCAGAAATCATGTCTTGATTCTCTTATTATTTTTTATAAATTTTATAACAACTTACTTAGCTTGGCATTGTCTGAAAAAATTGAAGATAGGGCAATTTAATCAATCTAAAATGCTATTTACATCATAAAAAAAGAGCCACATGAGCTCTTTAAAAAATAGAAAACTCGGCGATTAACCATCATATTCCACATAGTCCCACAGGTTTAAACGGGTTTTAATTTCCTGACGGATCTCTGGCAACATCGGCAATAACGTCCCATCAATCCATAAACTGAGCGCCTGTGCAGAGAGCAATTGCTGTTGTTCATCGACTAGTTGTGCGCCTTTTAAGATCACGCAGGTTTCTTCAAGCGCTTCAGTTTCGACACCTTTGAATAATACCTGTAAATCATGACCGCTATCGTGAATCAACCACTCTAACTCGAGCTGTATATTTTCACTGGATTTTAGAACAACTTGACCCTGAATAATATCGGATTCAGACAGACAATCATGTTCTACCCGAATTTTGGCCAAATACCATTCTTGCTGAGATAAATCATGGAGAGTTTTTACAGGCGTCAGAATATCACTGAATTTAAACTGACGGCTTAAATCAAAAAATTGCATGGGAGTAGAGGGCGAAAAAATCGCAAAATATTGGAAAAGTTGAATTTTAAAGCAAGGCTAATCGCCTGTAAAACCCTTTAAGCGATGATAGCGCCAGATGACTTGACGCTACCATGCCCGGAAAATAGATTCTGTACGTTGTGTAATACCAAAGTCATTACAATGTCATTACATTAGCCATTCCCCGGGGAATTTTGTCACCAGATTCATCATAAAACGCTGAAATTTTGTGGTTTCAGGGTCATGTACATGCTGAATAGTACGGCCATCTTTTTGATGCTCTAACCAGATTATTTCATCTTTTTCATTTAGTTTGAGCTGATAGGCCACGCGCGGTAAAAATTGATTCATCGCATTAGAGATTTCCTTTTGAAAATCTTCCGATTTAACCACCAAACCGACTTCGGTGTTCAGATAAGCTGAACGCGGATCAAAATTAAATGAACCCACAAACACCATACCATCCAGATCAAAAAATTTGGCATGTAGACTCGAACTGTTTTTATTTTTGGCCGGGATGATGTCACCAGTCATAATTTCATACCAAGTCCGTTCTGGCCGGACTATATAAGGTTTAAACTCCCAGAGTTCGATGCCATTTTTCAAGAGTTGCTGACGATATTGCTGATAATAAGCATGTACCACAGCTACATCATTGGCCTGAAAAGAATTGGTCAGGATTCTAATTTTGACACCCTGTTGTGCACGCATACTTAAATAATCTGTGCCTTTTTGTGTGGGAATAAAATACGAGGAGACCAGTTCCAGATGATTTTTCGGCTCGCCCATCAGTTCAAGCATATGGGTGTAAATATAATCGCCATTTTTTGCATGCGGACGTGCTTTTGCAGGTGTATCCGCGACAAAATAAGCCGGTGCCCAGTAGATAGGTTGTTTCTTTAAGTGCTCTGCAACTTGTTTTTCGGCAATACCTACTCGGCGTTTTAATTCAGTTTCATCCACTTCTTCGCGCGCAAAATCAGCTCTTAGCCTTTTTAACATTTCCGGATGACCTGAATCATTCAGAGTCTGCCGAACATCATAACTCAGTTTATCATTCCAGAAATTGATGAAGGTCTGATTGGCATTTTCGACGGGTTGACCTGCAAAGAAAATATCGACATCGGTAAACTGGAAATTTTCGCTGGCATCAAAGTATTCACTGCTGATATTGCGGCCACCAGTGACAGCTGCGGTACCGTCTGCAATGATCAGTTTATTGTGCATGCGATGATTGATCTGTTTCATTCGAAAGCCATAATCCAGCGCACGTAAATGACGGAATTTATAAGGATTAAAAATCCGCACTTCAAAGTTTGGATGTTGGCTTAAGGCCAGCAGTTTATCATCAAGCTGGGTGCCATTTTGGTCATCAATCTGCACTCGCACCTTGACACCGCGATCTGCGGCTTTTAACAGCTGGGCCAGCATTATGTTGCCGATAAAATCATCCTTCCAGATGTAATATTGCAGATCCAGATGATATTGGGCTTTATTGATCAGGTGCAAACGTGCGGCCATACTCATAAAACCATCATAGAGCGGTAAAAAAGCGGTTTTTCCTTCATTCATCTGCTGTTTTGAAATTTGATTATCAATCCAGTGCGCAGGTCGAACCGGCGTGATTTCTGCTTGTTCAGCAGTATTTGCAGCCAGTTCGCAGCCAGAAAGAATCATGCTCAAAGTTAAAATGTTCAAACAAACAAAAGGTGAAGGGTTAGTCATTGATGTTCCATTGATTATAGGATTTTTTATTCCTTATCTTCTGATGTTAATAGTTGAATCTCCGAATAGAAAGAGATTACTGTTAGTCATCTGTAAATCAGCAAAAAAGGATAGTTTTACATGAAATCACGTGCAGCGGTTGCGTTTGGTCCAGGTCAGCCCTTAAAGATCGTGGAAGTAGATGTTGCTCCACCCAAAGCAGGTGAAGTATTGGTAAAAATTAGCCATACCGGAGTGTGTCATACCGATGCATTCACGTTGTCTGGTGAAGATCCTGAAGGCGTATTTCCGGCGATTTTAGGCCATGAAGGCGCAGGTGTGGTGGTCGAAGTTGGTGAAGGTGTCACCAGTATGAAACCGGGCGATCACGTAATTCCGCTTTATACTGCTGAATGTGGCGAATGCTTGTTCTGTCAATCTGGCAAAACCAACTTGTGTGTGGCTGTGCGTGCAACTCAAGGTAAGGGTGTCATGCCGGATGGAACCACACGTTTTTCTTATAATGGTGAGCCGATTTATCATTATATGGGCTGCTCAACCTTTTCTGAATATACCGTGGTTGCTGAAGTTTCCCTGGCAAAAATCAATCCTGAAGCCAATCATGAGCATGTCTGCCTGCTCGGCTGTGGCGTAACCACTGGTATTGGTGCGGTGCATAACACGGCTAAAGTCCAAGAAGGCGATAGTGTTGCAGTATTCGGTTTAGGCGGTATCGGTCTGGCTGTGGTACAAGGTGCACGTCAGGCCAAAGCAGGTCGTATTATTGTGGTAGATACCAATCCGGATAAATTTGAACTGGCAAAACAGTTTGGTGCCACAGATTTCTTAAATCCAAAAGAATTTGATCAGCCAATCCAGCAGGTAATTGTAGAAATGACGGGTTGGGGCGTAGACCATTCATTTGAATGTATCGGTAATGTTGATGTAATGCGTTCAGCGCTTGAATGTGCGCACCGTGGCTGGGGTCAGTCGGTGATTATTGGAGTCGCTGGAGCAGGTAAAGAAATTTCCACCCGTCCATTCCAGTTAGTCACAGGCCGTAAATGGATGGGGACTGCATTTGGTGGAGTGAAGGGTCGTTCACAATTACCAGGCATGGTAGAACAATCCATGAAAGGTGAAATTCAACTTGAACCTTTTGTGACGCATACCATGCCGCTTGAACAGATCAATGATGCTTTTGACCTGATGCATGAAGGCAAATCAATTCGTACCGTTATTCATTTTGAATAAGTGAGCGTTTGATTTTGAAAAGACTGGTTTAATACCGGTCTTTTTTATGCGCGTTTCACTTAATTCAGGATACATTAGTGCATGAAAGCGTCACAGAGAATCACTTAAACAACACAAGCCTGCTAATGTCATTACATTCGAGATGCTTATATTAAATAGAGCGTATCAAAATACGTGATTAAACCATTTTAAAAAATAAGGATAAGCGCTATGTCGAATGATAATTTTGATCGTGATGTAATAAAAAACTCTCCTAAAGATGTGCGTGATGATTTAAATGCCGATCCAATTACCGGTGAACCGGGCGCACACCCTGTTGGTACAGGTGTAGGCGCTGCAGGTGGCGCAGCGGCAGGTGTAGCCATTGGTGCAGCAGGTGGCCCTGTAGGTGCAGCTGTGGGTGGGGTTGTTGGTGCAGTGGTCGGCGGTCTGGCAGGTAAGGGTGTCGGCGAAGCAATGAACCCAACAGAAGAACAAGCTTATTGGCGTGATAATTCCATTAATACACCATACTATTCAGAGGCTCGTACCACCTATAGCGATCTGGATTATGACCGTGATTATGATACGGCGTATCGGGTCGGTTATGAAAACCGCGGCAGCTATGATGCCAATACCCGTTTTGAAGATGTTGAACCTGAGCTTAGAGTAAAATGGGAACAGATGAAGGGCCAATCGCGTTTAAACTGGGAACAGGCGAAATATGCGGTACGTGATGCCTGGAATCGCGTTACACACTAATTTTTAATCTGTGTATTGAAACAAGTTTGATTGGCAAGACCTATATTAAATTTACAGGTTTTGCCAATTTTATCGATATTCAACACTATTCAGTAAATTGATAAATAAAAGTAGAAAAGTTAATAAATATTTTTTTATATTTAATGCTTGTCAAATGCGCAGAGACCGCGTATTTTAATTTTAGATTCACATTTTATGAAAGACATAACATGTTAAAGCAACCTATCATTTCAAACGCATATTTTTATTTCTGGCAGTTTAGATAATTGCCTGAATGCGTTTGGGCAATGAACAGGTTGCCCACCAGTTTATACCTGATCGGCAACCCTGATCAGGTTTTTTTATGCTTATCATTTTTACAAAACTTTGGAGACAGCCATGACAAACTTTAACTATTCATATTTTAACAACTTTTATTGGTCTTACTTTAGTCAGCTCATGACACTCTCGACCTCGTTAATTAGACCCATAACGCTCAAATAAAAGTTTGGACTGATTGCCAGTCCCAGGATTAAAGTCATGAATACCTTAAATACATCACAACAACATCACGCTGAAACCATTTTAACTTTACCTCAGCAACTGAAACAGCAATTGCCCCTGTCTGCGCAATTGGCTCATCAAGTCGCTGAACAACGTCAAACCATTCAAAATATATTAGAAGGCAAGGATCATCGATTAATGGTGGTTACAGGCCCGTGTTCCATTCATGACGAAGCCTCGGCTTTAGAATATGCAGAAAAATTAAAACAGCTACAAGCTCAGGTGTCTGATCAAATTTTTCTGGTCATGCGTGCTTATATCGAAAAACCACGCACGACCGTGGGCTGGAAAGGTTTTCTTTACGATCCGAACCTCGATGGTTCTTCCAATATGCAATTGGGCCTGGAAAAATCCCGTGCTTTATACCTTAAAATTATTGAAATGGGCTTGCCAATTGCATCTGAAATTTTAAGCCCGATGGCAACTGCTTATTTTGATGATCTACTGGCGTGGGGTGCCATTGGTGCACGCACCAGTGAATCGCAAATTCACCGTGAAATCTCAAGTCACATGCCCTACAGCATCGGTTTCAAAAACGGCACTGACGGTTCAATCCAGATTGCTCTGGATGCAATCCAGTCTGCCTCTCATCCGCATCAATTCCTGGGCATGAGTCAGTCCGGTTTACCCTGTATTTTAAACTCTCAGGGCAATCCTAAAGCACATTTGATTTTACGTGGCTCAAACAGTGGGCCGAATTACCAGTGCTCAGAAATCGAGAAAATCAAAGCGAAATACTCAGCAGAATTGCCAGCACTGGTGATTGACTGTAGTCATGGCAACAGTGCGAAAAATCCAATGCTGCAAGCTAAAGTGCTGGAGCAAATCGTCGCAGAACGCCTGCAGACCAATGTTCGCGGCGTGATGCTGGAAAGTCATCTGGTGGATGGCAACCAGAAAATTTCTGCAGAGATGGTGTATGGTCAGTCAGTTACTGATGGATGTCTGGGCTGGGCAAAAACTGAACAGTTGTTGCTTGGCATTGCTCAGCATTTATCGCTTCGCTGTCTAAAACGCAGTGCATAAAGCTTTAAAAGCACTTTCTCTGAACAGGTTTGGTGAAAGTGCATTTTATTTTAGAAGCTTAAAGTGCTTCCCAGTAAATTGACTTAACATGAAATACATCACACAAATAAGATGATAAATTTTATAAAATAAATAAAATCTGTTTGTGTCCTCTTATAAATCCCTACACAATTAAAAGACAATATATCCATTTGAATATATAACCTTTTTTTCAATAATTTAATGTCATGGCAGGTTGTTTGGGGATCTTGATGTTTGCAACAGAGCTCTTAGAAGAAGCACGAAAATTCATGCACCACATGCTGACCAAAGTGGTCGAATATGGTGGTTCAGATTTATTTATTACCGCCGACTTTCCACCGAGTATTAAACATCAGGGTTTAATGAAGCCTTTTGGACAGCAAGAACTGACGGCTGAAAAAACCAAGCTGTTTGCCTATAGCCTGATGAATGAAAAGCAGCGCAAGGAATTTGAAACGGAACTGGAGTGCAACTTTGCTATCACTGTGCCGGGTGTTTCGCGTTTTCGGGTCAACGTGTTCCAGCAACAACTCAATGTTGGCATGGTGATTCGTACTATTACCGCAGAAATTCCAAATTTCCAGAAGCTCAAACTTCCTGATTCACTTAAACATGTGATTATGGAGAAACGTGGTCTGGTGCTGGTGGTCGGGGGAACCGGCTCAGGAAAGTCAACCTCGCTCGCTGCGATGATTGACTACCGCAATGAAAATTCAGCCGGGCATATTATTACCGTGGAAGATCCGGTGGAGTATGTACATAAACATAAAAAATCCATGATTACGCATCGTGAAGTCGGCGTGGACTGTCATTCCTGGCACAATGCGCTGAAAAATACCTTGCGTCAGGCACCCGATGTGATTCTGATCGGGGAAATTCGTGATACTGAAACCATGGAACATGCGATTGCTTTTGCCGAAACCGGGCATCTTTGTCTGGGAACTTTGCACTCCAACAATGCCAATCAGACTTTAGACCGGATTATTAACTTCTTCCCGGAAGAGCGCCGCAATCAGTTATTGATGGATTTATCCTCGAATATGAAGGCGATTATTTCCCAGCGTCTGATTCGGACGCAGGATGGTAAAGGCCGTCGTGCAGCGATTGAAATCATGTTAAATACACCATTGATTTCCGACCTGATTTTGAAAGGTGAGTTTCATGAGCTGAAAGCGATTATGGCAAAATCCCGTGAATTGGGGATGCAAACCTTTGACCAGGCCTTATTTGAATTGTATAACCAGGGCGAAATTTCTTATGAGGAAGCGTTACGCAATGCCGACTCCACCAATGAATTACGCTTACAGATCAAGCTGAAAAGTAATCGTCAGGATAATGCAGCAGTCGGAGAAAGTACGCAGTTTTCTATGCTACAAGAACCAAAACCTGAAGAAAAATCAGCAGAAAATCAAAATGTAGCTGAATAAAGAGTGTCTTGAAGCACAATCAAAACAGGTAGATTTGAATTCTGCCTGTTTTGGGTTAGCTATTTTTGACTGCTTTAGCCTGAACCACCAGATGAAAATATCCCATACTACTTAGGGTCAAGACAGCACAAATCACAAAAGCAGTTTGATAACTATAAGCGGCAATGATAGCACCGATCAGGACTGAGCCAATGGCAATACCCAGATCATAGCAGGTATAAAAAGTCGAAGTTGCGTAGCCAATCCGGTGTTTTGGTGCACGTTGAATGGCTAAGGTTTGAATGCACGGTTGCACACTACCAAAACCGACTCCGACCAGAACCGCAGCCAGCATAAATCCCCATAAAGTCTGAATCTGGCTCAGTAAAAACAGACCCAGACTAAAAGCCAGCAGTGCCGGATAAATCACGTATTGTGGACCTTTGCGGTCATAAATTTTTCCAGTGATCGGACGCAGGCTCATCATGGAAATTGCAAATATCACAAAGAATAAACCGGCATAGGCCATTAAATCCTTACTGGCTGCAAATGGCGCGATAAAAGACATGATGCTGGCATAAGAAAAGGAAATCAGCATGGCAAGTCCTGCCACAGGCAGTGCTTTCTTTTCGACAAAATCAGTCAGCCCTAGTGATGTTTTCTTGTCGGTGTTGTCGATCATTTTTTCAGGCTCTTTGACCGGAATCAGTAAACAGAAGATAAAGCCGATAAAAACCAAAGAGATCAACAAGGTGCTGACCTGAAAATAAGACCAGTATTCAATTAAACTCAGACCAATTAAAGGCCCCAGGACAATTCCCAGATTGACAGACATGACAAAATAACCCATGCCTTCGCCTTTACGCTGTTCTGGAATAAACTGGTTGACCACCGGCACACAGGCTGTGGTCAGAATACTAAACCAGATGCCATGCAAGAAACGGATGATAAACAGAATCGTGAGCTGATCAGCGAGCAGGTAAGCTAAGGAAAAAAGACTGAAAAATATTTCTGAGACAATTAAAGTTTTGCGTATGCCAAATTTTTCGATAATTAAGCCACTAAAAGGACGTACTGCAATGGCAGAGACCATAAATAAGGTCATGGCCAGACCAGCTTGGGTCAGATTACCACCTAATTCTTTTAAGATATAAATCGGCAAAATTGTGGTTTGCGCAAAATAGAAAATAAATAAAAACAGGTTGTTGGCCAGACACAGTACAAATGACTTGGTCCATAACGGCGCTACAATGGCATTCATGATTATCCTAAAATGATGGGTGATGAGACGCTGGTCTTAGAATGGGGGAATTATTGTTATAAATAAGTGTGGCATATTCAGGAGTGCAGCGCGTCCTGTTCAGTACTTTAGGAAATATACGTGAAAAATACAATAATATTTTAATATGAATATATGTAATTGAAGCCGATTGGGAAAGCTGAACAATATCTATGGCATAAAAAAAATCAGCCCGCAGGCTGATTTTCTAAATATAAGCGGGTTTATAGGCCAGCTTCATATGCTGTATTGGAAAGCAGGTGTTCAACATCTGACATATTGTCTGGTTTGATTTTATAGATCCAGCCTTTGCCATAGGGATCGTCATTAATAAAATCAGGATCATCTTCAAGATCAGGATTGATTTCAACAACAATACCAGAAACAGGTGCATGAATATCAGACGCAGTTTTGACCGATTCAACTACACCGGCTTGCTGACCCGCAGTGATGTGTGAATCAAGATCTGGTGCCTCTACATAGACCAAATCACCTAATGCATCCTGTGCATGGTCGGAAATACCGGTCACAACAAGATCACCCTCAATGCGTACCCATTCATGCGTACTTGCGTACTTTAATTCTGAAGGATGATTCATTGATAACTCCTTAAAAATCTTTAGATCATTTTTGACATGTTTTATACATTCTTTTTGGCCAAAACAAAAGGCTTATGACCCTTTATAAATAAGGATCTTTGCGCCAGTTGCTCGGGCTGCGACCACTCCAGCGTTTAAATGCCCGGCTAAAATTGGCGACATCACTATAACCAAGTTCATCAGCAATCTGCTCCAAGCTAAAGTCGGTCCGGGACAATAACGACGTCGCATGCCGGTAGCGTACTTCATCGACCAGCGTAGAAAAAGAGGTACCTTCAGCCGCCAGCTGACGTTTTAGGGTGCGGTCGGACATATGCAGACGATCTGCCACACTTTCAATACTCAGATAATGCTGCTCGGAATGGGTTAGAATATCACGGACCCGCATCGCAATCCGGTGTCGCTCGCCCAAGGCCGAGAGTTCAGTTTCACACTGGTTAATTGCAATCTGACTGGCAATCGGGTCGGCATGTACCAGCTTGTTCATCAGGTAGCTCTTATCAAAGCTCAAGATCAAATGCGGCTGTTCAAAGCGAAACTGATGATGTGGAAATTTGGCCATAAAGCGCTCAAAGCCTTCCGGTTTTTTGAAATCAAAATCGATTTCTCCAGCGGCATAATCAATTCCGGTAATGGCCTTGGCCATACTGATCATGCCAAAAATCAGTGCAATCGAGATTTCGGTGCGTAAGGGTTCCAGCTGAATATCGGTTTGCAACTGGACTGTAGCCTTGGCACCAAAGGTGGAAAAGAATAGCTGTAAAAAGGGCATACGCAGCTGGATGAAACGGTTGGCCAGTACTAATGCATCGGTAATATCCTTGGCCGTCATGATGGCATAGCCGATAAAACCATGAATAGAAATCCGCATCTGGGTACCCAGATGATAACCAAGTGTCGGTTCACCGCTCAGCTTGAGGGCATGTTTGACCAGTTCATTGGCCACAGGTGTCGGGATGCGAAAATCAGGATCCGCCAGCTGCTCCGTACTCAGGCCAAAGGACTTGAACAACGATTCGTCATTATATCCCCAGCGGGAAATGACATCGAGCAGCAAAAGAGCGTATACACCTGGAATTCCCTGATCTTGGCGTGGAGCAATTGTTTTCATGCGCGATCCGTTGCACTCACTTAAATTTTTTTATTTATGGTCTGATATTGGCATGAAACTGCCATTTTTTTCATTAAAATTGTTGGACAAAGTTTTGGCTATTGCCACAATCATTGTGGCAGATTAGCCTGAATTTCGCCTAAAAATCAATTTAAACCGGAGAAAATCCTCGTTTAAATACCACAATTTTAGTGGTTGAACTAAAAATCATTTTATGATGCTGGTCAAATGCCTGCGTCTGGTAGCTAACGATCCCACGATCAGTTTTGCTTCTGGAGGGCTGAATATCCATGATTTCGACTTCGACGTGAATTTCATCCCCGGGGCGGGTCGGACAAGGCCAACGCAGATGCGACTCTGAACCAATGAGCCCATAAGCCACAGGAAAACATTCAGTCCACAAGCGCATAACCACTGCCGCAGTATGCCAACCACTGGCGGCAATTCCCTGAAATACCGGATGGGCTGCAGCTTGCTGTTCATCAGTATGAAAGACTTGTGGGTCATAAGCCCGGGCAAAATTTTGAATTTCTTCCAGTCCCATATGATATTTACGGCTGCTAAAGCGGTCAGCGATGTTCAAATCTTCCAAATACAGCATTATTCACGATCCTTCGTTGCTTTGATCTGTTGTTGTATCAGTAATCCGCCCGTTTGACGCTGCCAAAACTGGGCGTAGATTCCATTTAATGCTACCAGTTCATCATGGGTACCTTGCTCGGCAATTTTGCCTTGATCCATTACAATCAGGCGATCCATCTGGGCAATTGTCGATAAACGATGCGCAATGGCAATTACGGTTTTGCCTTGCATCAGATCATCGAGGCTGTTTTGAATGGCCGCTTCGACTTCAGAATCCAGCGCACTGGTGGCTTCATCCAGAATCAAAATGGGTGCATCTTTTAGAAATACCCGTGCGATTGCAACACGTTGACGTTGACCACCAGAAAGTTTTACACCACGCTCACCGACATAAGCCTCATAGCCTCTTTTGCCGCGTAAGTCGGTCAGATGAGGAATAAACTCTTCTGCTTTGGCTTTACGTACCGCTTCATACATCTCTTGATCGGTTGCATCCGGACGACCATATTTAATGTTTTCAGCGACAGTGCGATGTAGCAGTGAAGTATCTTGAGTCACTAATGCAATGTTCTTGCGCAAACTGTCCTGAGTCACATCGTCAATATCCTGACCATCGATCAAGATACGACCCTGGTTAATATGATAAAAGTGCAACAACAGTTGAATCAGGGTCGATTTACCTGCGCCTGAACGTCCCACAATCCCGATTTTTTCACCCGGGCGAATGGTCAGGTTAAACTGGTCAATGACATTTTTATCATTATAGGCAAAGCTGACATTGTCGAATTTAATTTCACCATGCTGAAGCTGTAGCTCTTTGGCATTGGGTTTATCTTCAATGGCAATCTTGCGGCCTAAAGTTTTCATACCATCCTGAATGGTCCCGACATTTTCAAACAGGGCAGAGGTCTGCCACATCATAAACTCGGCAATACTGTTCAGTTTGAGTATCATGGCCGTGGTGGCTGCAATAATGCCCAATTCGGCCTGTCCTTCCATCCATAGCCAGATGGCCGTACCCAACACACCGCCATAGAGAATAATGCTCAGAAATAAAATACTGATTTCATACTGAGCCCCCAGACGCATCTGTTTGTAAACCGTGACCATAAATTCCTGCATGGAGGTTTTAGCATACTGGCTTTCTCGACCAGCATGGGCAAACAGCTTGACAGTCTGGATATTGGTATAGGCATCGGTGACACGGCCGGTCATGACGGCACGCGCATCGGCCTGTGACTTGGAAATCTTGCTTAAACGCGGAATAAAGTACCAGGCCGCACAGATAAATAGCAGTAGCCACACCATCAAAGGGATAACTAAATAGGGAGAAATATTGCCTAAAACGATATTGATGGTGACGAAATAAATCAGCACATAGGCCAGCATATCTCCCAAAATGACCCAGAATTCCCGGATGGCCAGCGCCGTTTGCATGACTTTGGCAGATAAACGTCCGGCAAAATCATTATGGAAAAAATCCAGACTTTGTTTCATCAGTAAATTATGAAAGCGCCAGCGTAACCGCATCGGAAAGTTGCTATACAAAATCTGGTGCTTGATCAGGGATTGGGCACTGGCAAAGAAAATATTGGCCAGCAGGATAATGCTCAGCAAGGTTAGGTTGCTGGCATGTTGTTCCAGAAAAGTATCTGGCTGGCTTTTGCTGAGCCAATTTACCAGATCGCCAATTTTTGAGTAGAGTAAGGCTTCAAAGCTGGCAGCACCGGCCGTACACAGCACCAGAATCAGCAAATAACGGCGCACACCGTAGGCTGCCTGCCAGACAAATGGAAAAAACTTGGTCGGTAAAGGTTGATTCAGGTTTTTGGTGGGATAGGGATCAACCAGTCTTTCAAGCCATCGAAACATTATCGTACTCTTATCATGCATTTTGCTTTGTAGTGATTATAAAGGATTGAATTTTTTTAAGCCTAGGATTAGATGAAATAGCCACAAAATTATTATCCAAATCAGACTTTACTTTTCATGCCAGATACGTAATTCTAAATCCATAATTATATTAAAGTTTAAACCATTTTTCCTCATAAAAAGAATCAAAAACGAGAGAGCTTAAAGATGAGTATTTGGGTAGTGGCCAGCCGTAAACGAGGCTCAGGAAAAACCATGATTGCGATGTATATCAATGAGTTATTACGTGGGCAAGGCGCGACCTTGCTAATTGATGCCAATCTGGAACCGTATGGTTATGAATGGGCAAATCTGAAAAATAAACAATTTTCTTTCGAGCATCTGGATATCTTAAAACAAGATGGTCGTAGTCTGGATCATCGTCTGGAACTACTGAAACAGCAGTTCGCCTATATTATTGTTGATATTGACGGGCAGGATACATCTGCCTTGCGTTCAGTCCTGAAACATGCAGATAAGCTGATTATTCCCAGTTCCATCAATCCAGAAGATATTCAACTTGAAACCGAACTGGTGCAATTGGCGATTGGGATCGCACAATATAATACTCAATTAAAAATTTATACGGTATTGAATAAGATTCCTGAACAGCAGCAACTTGCAGAAATGAAACAGACACAGCACCTGCTCAAGCATATGCCCGGTGCACAGTTTCTGAACACGGTGATTTATGAGCATCAAAGCTATCATCATTTATTACTAAACGGCGAAAGGATCTGTGAAGAGCAGTTTGACTCAGAACATGATTTTTATAAAATGCTACAAGAACTGATGCAGCCGCAAGCGTCTGTAATCTCAGCCTGAGCATCTCAATATCCAATCTAATATTTGTTTAAGTTGTCGTTTTTTATATTTTTATTTAATTAGACCAATTAAAAAGCCTGAAACTGTAGCCAGTTTCAGGCTTTTATTTTATTTGAAGATTGTCGCAGCTTTTCAGGAAACGCTAAAAGATTCCTTGAGGTCGAAACCTGAAGGTGCCTGATACACTTTTAGGCCAAATTCAGGAATAATCGCCAACAGGTGATCCAGAATATCCGACTGGATATTTTCATACTCGACCCAGACCGTGGTATTGGTAAATGCATAAATTTCCAGAGGCAAACCTTCACTGGTCGGTTGTAACTGACGAACCATCAGCGAGTGATTTTTACTAATTCCCGGATGCTGTTGCAGATAAAACTCCACATAGGCACGGAAAGTCCCCAGATTGGTCAGACGGCGCTGGTTATATTGCGAATGATGGCTGAGCTGCAAGTTAAATTGCTGCAGTTCTTCAGTTTTGGTATTTAGATATTGATCCAGCAGAATAAATTCTTTCAGCTTGTTCTGTTCCTCAGCTGACATGAAATGCACGCTGCTCTGATCGACATGAATGGAACGTTTAATCCGGCGCGCACCGGCTTCCTGCATGCCACGCCAGTTTTTAAAGGTATCCGTCACCAGTTTATTGGTCGGAATGGTGGTGACTGTTTTATCAAAGTTCTGCACGGTAATAGTGTGTAATGACATATCAATGACATCGCCGTCCGCATTTAAAGATGGCATTTCAATCCAGTCACCAATACGCACCATGTCATAAGAGGAAATCTGTACCGAAGCCACCAGCGATAGGATAGTATTTTGGAACACCAGCATCAGTACCGCAGCCATGGCACCAAAACCGGCCAGCAAGGTAAAGACATCTTTCTTGAGGAAAGTCCCCAGAATCATCAGACCACAGACGATGAAGATAATCAGCTTGACCAGTTGCAAATAACCTTTAATCGGTTTGTTGCGCGACTTCGGATTGCGCTGATAAATCAGGTTGAAAATATTCAGCAATTCACCAATCGCCAGAGCAATGGTCAGGAAGATAAAGGCTTGCGCACCCATCTGGATAAAGGTCTCGACCTTGTCAGATAAATGCGGAACGGTGGTAATTCCGTTCATAATCACAATGGCCGGTACAATATTGGCGATACGGCGAATGACGCTATGCTCGGCAACAATTTCATTATGGGCAAAAGGCATTTTGGAAATCAGTTTGCGAATTCCACGAACAACGACTTGTTTGGCAAATAGATTTGCAATAATTGCCAGTAAAATCACGATGCTCAATGAAGAGAACATTTCTAGCCAGGGATACTGATCAGCCCACACTTGTATATTCTGGACAACCTTAAACTGTTCCAACTTAACTTTTCTCGCACTATTAAAATTGTGAAAGAGTTTATAGCTTTAACCTGGGTTTTTTAATTTTAATTAAACTTTTAATACATATCTTTGGGAAATATTGACCGGAAACCTGATTTGAATAAGTGTCTGGCATTAAAAAAACCGGCCTGAGCCGGTTTAATAACATGTTGAAGTTAAAAATAAATTACCACATCAGGTCATCTGGAATCACATAAGCTGCATATGGATCTTCTTCATCGGTGATTTCTTCATTTTTCTCTGAATTATTCACAATGATAAAGCCCTGCATTTTGGCATTAATACGATCTCCCAGAGCTTTGGGCAAGAACACATAACTGTCATTTTCACGCGCAATCACCAGACTGCCTGCCACCAGCGCATTATAGATCTGCTGGTTCAGGTAAACCTTCTTGATCTTGCTGTCATCAATAAACTGATATACCGCATCGCCATCCGTATCGCGGATTTTGTGCTGGTTAATCATCTGGATGATTGCGGCTTTCAGTTCTTTTTCCTGTAAAGCTGCTTTTTTCTCTAGCTCGATGGCTTGATCTTTGGCCAGTTTCTGCTGCTTGTCTTGCTCGATTTTCGCCTTGATTTCAGCATCGGTGCTGTCACCAGTACGTTTTTCATGCACAGCCTGTTTAGACAGTTTTTTGGCTTTTTTATTATCGACCAAACCTGCCTTTAACAATTGTGCCTGCAATGCATTTTTAACCATGAGAATGTCCAGAAATTAATCGTATTGATGTCGATAACGTAAATAAATCACCCAGTAGGTCAGGCTGAGAATCAGGCTCAGCACTGCCGGGATCAGGAATGCATTTAATTTTAAATAAGGATAAAGCCAGCTGGCAAGAATACCACCGCTTAAGAAACCGAGCAAAATAAGTAAATGTAAGACGACTCGTCGTGGCTCTACATCCAAGCCACGCAAACGGTAGCCCAGCGCCAAGCCGAGGTCGGTCAGTACGCCAGATAAATGCGTGGTGCGAATGATGGCACCTTTATAGTGGCTAACCATGGCATTTTGCACACCCATGGCAACACAGGCCCATAACAAGGCGTAGCGCGGGAAATAGGGCAATAATAACCAGCAGATCAAAATAAAAATAGCCACCAGGCTTAAAGGGTAACCATAAAGCTGCCCCAGGCGAAAGTGACTATTTCCAAGAATGAGCCCGCTATAGGATGAACCAATGACATAGCAGAGTGTGACCAGAAAGAGATACAACATCTGTTCTGGTTGCCAGTTCAGCAGGGCCATGGCCAGCATGCTGACATTGCCGGTCATATGTGAAACAGACTGGTGCAGTACCGTCACCAGACCGAGGACGTTAATCATGCCGGCATTGACCGCAAGAAAAAACGCCCCTAATTGTACCCAGGTAGGTAAACGCTGTAATGGCATAACAACATCATTGGCTAAACATATTGATTAATCAATATAAAATCAATTTGATGCGCGGTCTACTGCTGCAGTAAATAAAACATCAGTCGATGAGTTTAGCGCGGTTTCAGTAGAGTCCTGCAATACGCTGATGACCATACCAATCGCAACGACTTGCATGGCTATATCCGAAGAGATCCCGAACAGGCCGCATGCAACTGGAATCAGTAACAATGAACCGCCTGCAACACCAGAAGCACCACATGCCGAGACGGTTGCCACCACAGAAAGAATCAGCATGGTACTAAAGTCCACGCTAATGCCCAAGGTATTGACTGCTGCCAAGGCGAGAACCGTAATAGTCACTGATGCACCACCCATATTGATGGTCGCTCCCAGAGGGATGGCAATGCTTGAAGTCGATTCTTTAACACCCAGACGTTTCGCCAAGTCCAGATTGACCGGAATGTTGGCTGCTGAACTACGGGTAAAGAAGGCGGTAATGCCACTTTCACGTAAGCAGGTGAACACCAGTGGATAAGGATTTTTGCGAGTAACGGCAGCAACAAGCAACGGATTGATGACCAGTGCAACAAACACCATTGTGCCTAACAATACAGTCAACAAATGTACATAGCTCGTCAGCGTGTCCAGACCAGATTCAGCAAAAGTGACTGCCACCAGACCAAAAATACCCACAGGCGCAAAGCTGATCACTAAACGAATCACATAGTTCACTGCAAAGGCTGCATCATTTAAAAGCGTCTTGGTGCTATCCGATGCATGACGGAAAGCGATGCCTAATGCCACTGACCAAGCCAGAATACCAATAAAGTTTGCTTCAGCAATCGCAACGACCGGATTGGTAACAAAACTGAGCAGTAAATTCTTCAGGATTTCTACCAGACTGCCAGGTGGCTGTAAGTCAGCTTGTGCAGCGATATCCAGAAACAGCGTACTTGGAAATAAGATACTCGCAACCACGGCGCTCAGTGCAGCAAGGAACATACCCACTGCATACATGATCATAATCGGTTTGATGGGGGTGTTGGATTGACCCACCTTAAAATTCGCGATAGAAGCTAAAACTAAAATGAAAACCAGAATCGGTGCAACAGACTTCAAGGCTTTAATAAACAGGTCGCCCAATAGGCTTAATGAGGGAGTAGCTTCGGGAAATACCACAGCCACACCCACACCTAAAATAATGGCGATGATGATTCGAGAGACTAAGCTCATGCGCATAAGGGCAGAAAACATAAGGTTGCCTTGTGAAAATTACGAGGGCTAAATTTGGGAAAAAGTTGCGCTATTTTATACTTAATTTAAACAAGGCTTAAAATATATTTTCATATAAAAACCAACATATTGATATTATTGATTTATTCTAAAATTAATTGATTTAAAACAGTGCTTATATTGAAGAAAAACTTCTTAAAATGATGAATAAATCACCACTTTTAAAATTGTATTCATGAAATAAATATCAAAGTTAAATCGATAAATTCAAATTATATTTGAAAATTCAGAAAAGACTACACTTATGACCGGTCGAAATTTCCGGCCATAAGTTCAAGTATCGGCTTTCTTAAATCATATAATCTTTATGCTGCTCAAAGATCTCTGGCGCCAGATCCTGAATCGCCTGAAAATGGGTCAGATAAATGCGCCCGCTCAGATGCGTCATCAATTTAGAAGCTTGCAGCTTGTCCATGACCGGACCTTTAACTTCGGCAAAATGCAGGCGAATATCCAGTTTGGCCAGTTCCGCATTTAAATCTTCCAGCATTTCCAAAGCGCTTAAATCAATGGCACTGATACTGGAGCAATTTAAAATCACATGTTGCAGCTTGTCATTCAGGCTGATCTCATTGATCAGATAACCTTTAAAGCTATTGGCATTCAGAAACGTCAGATTCTCATCAATCCGCAGTGACAGCACCCGATCGGAGGTACTGACCTGATGACGCTGAATATTGCGAAAATGCTGGGTTCCTTCGACCAGACCGACAACTGCAATATGCGGACGGCTGATTCGCCATAACATCAGAACAAAGGTCGACACGATTCCAATAATCAAACCGGTCGAAATATCAATAAGAACCACGCCGAGAAAGGTAATCCACATGGCAAGGCCATCTGCCTTGGAATAACGCCAGGCATCAAAAAATGGCTGGAAATTAACCAGCTTCCAGATGGAAACAATAATCGTCGCGGCCAGAATGGTCAGCGGCAGATCTTCAAAAAATCCGGTAAAGAACAGGCTCACAAAAATAATCAGAATCGAAGATAAAACACCGGCCATAGGTGATTTGGCACCGGCATCGGCATTCACCACCGTCCGCGAGAGGCTGCCCGTCACAGGAAAAGCTGAACTCACGCCCGCACTGATATTGGCCAGACCGAGTGCGATCAGCTCCTGATTACTGTTTAAATGACTGCGTTGCTGTAAGGCTGTCGCTTGAGCAATCGACAAGGATTCCACAAAACTGATCATGGCGATCATGCTGGCGCCCGGTAGCAAGGTCATCACCAGTTCCCAGTTCCAGTGTGGAAAAGATAAGGGTGGAAAACCGGAAGGAATTGCACCGACCGTTTTAATGCCCTGAAGCTTTAAATCCAGAAAGACAATCGCCGCAATGCCGAGACACACCAGAATCAGGGGCACCGCACGGACTAAAAAATCTGTAGAGCCAAGCCGGCTTTGGACAGCCTGAGATTTTAATAACTTGGGCAGATAGATCAGTAAAGCCATCGACAACAGGCCAAATAACAGGCTTGGTAAATGCAGGAGCGGCAGATACTCCAGAAGACTTGTTGTAAATTCTGGAATGTTATTGGCTTTTAAGGGTAGGTCGACCAAGAACTTCAATTGTCCAAAAGCAATTAATAATGCCGAGGCAATAATAAAGCTCTGAATGACTGGATGACTGATCAGCTGAATTAAGAAACCGAAACGGAATAATCCCAAGAGCAGGGAAATAATACCGACCATGAGTGCTAATAAGGTCGCAGCTTCGATATAGACCGGTGAGCCGACTTCAAGCAGTGGATTGAGCGTGGCAAAAGTCATCATTGAAATGATCGCCACCGGGCCAATCGATAAAGTCGAACTGCCACCGAGCAACGCATAAATGATCATTGGCAGGATGCTGGCATATAAGCCCATGATCGGCGGTAAACCGGCCAGCATGGCATAAGCCATCCCCTGAGGAACCAGCATCGCCACGACAATCAGTGCGGCCAGCACATCGGATTTAAATTTGACCGGCGTATAGTCGCTTAACCATGCCCAGGCAGGCAGTCTATGCAAAAGTTTAGACTTGGAATTTGGCATAAAAAGGTCTAAATCACAAATATAGATATATTATGCACAAATTCTGCTAAGAAATCTTAAGGGGTCGAATTTGTGATGATTTATGTTTTTAAAATAAATCAGCTAGGTCTGGCCTCCATTTTCTTGAAGCAGCTATAGCGATTTTCTACAAAGTCGTTATTTCTGCCAGATCAATGGAGTAGAGAAGTGTGTTTTGGCGTTAAATAGTGTTTAAAAATAAACTATTTAATTTGATTCGCACAATACAGCTGATAAAGCGTAGTCAATACCACAATCAAATTTTGATCTTTAATTGAATAATAGATCTGTTTACCATCCCGACGGGTATTCACTACATCACTTTTGCGCAGCATCATGAGCTGCTGGGAAAGTGTTGGCTGTTTAATCTCAGTTATTTCCTCAATTTCTGAAACATTCAGTTCCGCTTGAGAGAGATGGCATAAAATAAGGAGACGGTCGGTATTGGCCAGGGATTTTAAAATGCCAACGACCTGTTCTGCTGAATCGCGCATAGTCGTGATTTCAAAATCGGTTTTCATTCAATATGTCCATTATAAAGTTACAGCCCGTTAATTATACGGGTCTTAGCTCGTAATACCTTGCTAAAAACAGTTAAGTTTTATGGTTTTTAATGAATTGAATTATCAATTAAAATTATATTTTAAATATTGATAGATAAGATAAATTTATTGCATAGTGCAGAAAGTATTTTAGTTCACATTCGTGCAATCAAGTGCAAGTTTCATCAAACATCTACAAAGCAAAAAAATGCTTGTATGATGTTTAAGCGACTTGAACCAATAACATCAGGGATATCATCATGAGTACAGATTCAGCTTTTCCAACACCGAATAATTTAGGTATAGCGGTGTATAGTAATAATGCAGACGCGATTGGAAATACACCGCTTGTTCGTATTAATCGTGTGATTTCCGGTCCAGCCACTGTACTTGCGAAAATTGAAAGCCGTAATCCGGCATTTTCAGTCAAGTGCCGTATTGGTGCAGCATTGATTAATGATGCTGAAAAATCTGGCAAGCTCAAACCCGGTATGCATATTGTCGAGCCGACTAGTGGCAATACCGGTATTGCATTGGCTTTTGTTGCGGCAGCCAAAGGTTATGACATTACTTTGACCATGCCTTCAAGCATGAGTATTGAACGCCGTAAGGTGGTGAAAGCACTGGGTGCCAATCTGGTATTGACTGATCCGGCCAAAGGCATGAAAGGCGCGATTGAAGAAGCACAACGTCTAGTCAATGAAAATCCTGAACTGTACTACCTGCCACAACAGTTTGAAAATCCGGCCAATCCAAAAATTCATGAAGAAACCACAGGTCCAGAAATCTGGGAAGCGACTGCGGGAAATGTCGATATTCTGGTCGCAGGTGTCGGAACGGGTGGAACCATTACCGGTATTTCACGCTACTTTGAAAAGGTAAAAAACAAGCCTTTATATTCAGTGGCGGTGGAACCTGCTGAGTCTGCAATTATTGGTCAGGCCAAACGCGGTGAAGACATTACACCTGGACCACACAAAATTCAGGGGATTGGTGCCAACTTCATTCCGGGCAATTTGGATTTAGACCTTATTGATGAAGTGATTGCCATTAATAGTGCAGATGCAGTCGAGTGGGCGCGTAAAACTGCAGCTCAGGAAGGTATCCTGGTCGGTATTTCAAGTGGCGCGGCTATGGCAGCTGCGGCACAATTGGCGGCTCGCCCTGAAAATGCCGGTAAAAATATTGTGGTGATTTTGCCAGATGGTGGTGAACGTTACCTGTCTTCGATCTTGTTTGAAGATATTTCTGCCGAATAACATTGATGCATTTTATATTTTAAATACTGCCATACAAGCCCGAAGTCATCTTCGGGCTTTTTTATCTTTTTTATTTAGTTGTATTTGCTGGCAATAGGGCGCTACATTTTTAAAATAGTCAGATGAAGGACTTGACCTTACCATGATGGGAATGTTTAAGCTATAAGCTCAACAGTGAGTTGAGGCATGGAGATGGGTATGGCAGAACAAGACAGCAACCGCTTATATGAACAGCAGGTGCAGATTGGCGGTATGACCTGTGCCTCCTGTGTCGCTCGCGTGGAAAAAGCCTTGAAAAAAATTGAAGGCGTGGTCGAGGCATCTGTCAATCTATCGACTGAAAAAGCTTTTATTAAAAGCCAGAAACCGATTGCTGCCGCTGCGCTGGTTCAAGCAATTGAAAAATCCGGTTTCGATGTACCGACGCAGCGGTTTGATTTGAATATTGAAGGCATGACCTGTGCCTCCTGTGTGGCTCGCGTAGAAAAAGCCCTAAAAAAAGTGGAAGGCGTGCTGAATGCACACGTGAATCTGGCCACTGAAAAGGCGCATGTGAGTGCGATCAATTCTGTGCCATTATCCAAACTAACTCAGGCCGTACAAAAAGCCGGTTTTGATATTCAGACTGACCGGATTGAACTGGCAATTGAAGGCATGACTTGCGCTTCATGTGTGGCACGGGTTGAAAAAGCTTTATTGAAAGTAGAAGGTGTCAGCGAAGCACAGGTCAATCTGGCCACCGAAACTGCCTGGGTGAAAGCTTCGCATGCCCAGCTTCCGGCCTTGATTGCTGCCGTGGAGAAAGCCGGTTATCAAGCCACAATAAAATCCGGTACGGATATGTCGGCAGATAGCCATGGCGCTTTTCAGGAAAAGAAAGCCAATGAAACGGCACAACTGAAACGAGATTTATGGCTTGCAGTCATTCTGACAGCGCCTGTATTTATTCTGGAAATGGGCTCGCACCTGATTCCGGCATTTCATCATTTTATTGCCCATACGTTAGGAACCCAGAACAGCTGGTATCTGCAGTTTGTGCTGACCACTTTGGTGCTGATTATTCCGGGACGGCGTTTTTATCAGCATGGTATTCCGGCTTTATTGCGTTTGGCGCCGGATATGAATTCTCTGGTCGCAGTCGGAACAATCGCAGCTTATGGATTTTCCTGCATTGCGACCTTTTTTCCGCAGCTGTTACCCCAGTCCACCGTCCATGTATATTTTGAAGCGGCAGCTGTCATTGTTGCGCTGATTTTACTGGGGCGGTATCTGGAAGCCAAAGCCAAAGGTAAAACCTCAGAAGCGATTCAGTATCTGGTCGGCTTGCAACCGAAAACCGCACGGGTACAACAGCATGGCAACTGGGTTGATCTGGCGATTGCCGATGTACAACAGGGCATGCTGATTGAAATCCGCCCGGGTGAAAAAGTCGCCGTCGATGGTGAAGTGGTTGCCGGGCAAAGTTATATCGATGAAGCAATGATGAGTGGTGAGCCTTTACCCGTGGCCAAACAGGCCGGGGATCAGGTGGTGGGTGGTACAGTGAACCAGAATGGAACCTTGCAAATCAGGGCCACTGCGGTCGGACAGGATTCTGTACTGGCGCAGATTATTGAGATGGTGGAACAGGCACAAGGCTCGAAACTACCGATTCAGGCGGTGGTGGATAAAGTGACTTTATGGTTTGTACCTGCCGTCATGGCACTGGCGGCCTTGACCTTCATGGTCTGGTTCCTGTTTGGGCCTGAACCCAATCTGACCTATGCATTGGTCAACGCCGTGGCGGTGCTGATTATTGCCTGTCCGTGTGCGATGGGGCTGGCAACGCCGACCTCAATTATGGTCGGAACTGGGCGTGCCGCTGAACTGGGCGTGCTGTTTCGTAAGGGTGAAGCTTTACAGTTATTGCAGCAAACCCAAGTCGTCGCACTTGATAAAACCGGAACCTTGACTGAAGGAAAACCGTTGCTGACGGACTTTGAAGTCACAGCAGATTTTAATCAGCAGACTGTATTGCAACTGGTGGCTTCGGTTGAAGCCAAGTCAGAACATCCGATTGCCCATGCCATTGTTCAGGCAGCTCATGAGCAACAACTGGAACTGAGTGAAGTCACAGATTTTGATTCGATCACCGGCGCAGGGGTCAAGGCACAGGTAGCTGGTCAGCAGCTGCATATTGGAGCTGAACGTCTGATGCAGAACTTAGGTCTAAATGTCGATCTGTTTCGGTCTACTGCACAAAAACTCGGTGATCAGGGCCGTAGTCCCTTATATGTGGCGATCAATCAAAAGCTGGCGGCGATTATTGCCGTCGCGGATCCGATTAAAGCAACTACCTATAGTGCGATTCAGGCCTTGCATGAGCAGGGTCTAAAAGTAGCGATGATCACCGGTGACAATCAGCATACCGCGCAGGCCATTGCCAAACAGCTGAAAATTGATCAGGTAATTGCGGAAGTTTTACCGCATGAGAAAGTGGATGCGGTACGTCAACTCCAGCAGCAATATGGCGTACTCACTTTTGTCGGGGACGGAATCAATGATGCCCCGGCACTGGCACAGGCTGATGTTGGCATGGCGATTGGTACAGGCACCGATGTCGCGATTGAGGCAGCCGATGTGGTGTTGATGTCAGGTAATTTACAGCATGTGGCCACCGGAATTGGTCTGAGTCAGGCCACCATGCGCAATATCCGGCAGAACCTGTTCTGGGCCTTTGTCTATAATATTGCTTTAATCCCGATTGCCGCCGGGGTGCTCTATCCATTCTGGGGCATCTTGTTATCACCAATGTTTGCCGCAGGCGCGATGGCATTGTCTTCCGTGTTTGTTGTCACTAATGCTTTGAGATTAAAAGCCTACAAAGCGGTACAGTTCAAGGAGCAAGCAGGATGAATATTGGTCAGGCGGCAAAACGTTCCGGCATCTCTGCAAAAATGATTCGTTATTATGAAGACATCGGGTTGTTGCCTGCTGCGAAACGAAGCGATGCAGGTTATCGGGTTTATACTGATGCGGACATTAAAACCTTAAGTTTTATTCAACATGCACGCGAACTCGGCTTTTCTTCAGAGCAGATGAAAGAATTACTCGGCCTGTGGCTGAACAGCTCACGTCAGAGTAGCGAGGTGAAACAGCTGGCCGAAAAACATATCCAGTTTTTACAACAGAAAATTGCCGATATGCAGCATATGCTGGTGATATTACAGCAATCGGTGGAGCAGTGTGCCGGCAATGAACAGTCCGATTGCCAGATTTTAAAACAGATTGAACAGGGTGTCGTCCCTGAGCAGCACTGAGCTGATCTGCAGCTCAGGTTAAATATAGTCTACCCAATCACATTAATTTTTAAAGCGATCCTATGGAGCCAAATATGAAATTCCGTATTGAAAATATGACCTGTGGTGGCTGTGCACGCAGTGTGACTGCTACGATTAAAGATCTGGATGAAAATGCCACCGTTCATATAGATGTGGCGACTAAGCTGGTCGAAGTTGAATCGACAGTCACTGAGTCCGAGATTGTCGCGGCTTTAACCGAAGACGGATTTCCGCCAATTGCTGCTTGATATTTGTTAAGTCATTCAATTGAAATAAAATGCCGGATTCAATCCGGCATTTTTTATTATAGGGCTTAGACTGACGAGATTTTATCCGGGGTCATCAGCGCCTGATTAATATACAGTTTAATCAGGCGTTCACGTGAACCAATCGCTTTTTGATAATTGGTCGAATTTAATAATAGTGAAGCACCATAAGTCACGGTCCAGATATAAGACAAATAATCCCGAATCGACATGGCACTTTCTAAAGCCACCAGATAATTATGGGTCATGTCTTTAATCCGGATAATCCGTTCTTCGCGAATCCGATAAAGCTCCTGAAATAAATCTTTCAGATTCTTTTCATTATTGGTTAAACGCTCTTCAATCACATGCAACAGGATGGTGCGATTGGAATTGAGCATGTGATAGAGCATATATTGCGAAACATAATTTTTAATATCGTTATTATATTTTTTTGATATTTCCAGAATTCTTTTTTCATTCAGAATAATTAGTTCTAAATATAACTGGTTCTTGCTTTTGAAATGCTTGTAGATCGTTCCTTTCGCGATGTCCAGTTCACTGGCAAGTTCACTCAGGGTAATGTCCTGATTATTGTCCAGTAGCAGGCTTTCAGCCATGCTCAGGATCTTCTCTTTACGAAGAAGGAAGTTCTGCTGTCTTACAGTCGTCATCTTCTTGGTCCATATTTTTCGAAAAAGAACCTTTCAAGAATATTCAATTTTACCCAAGATAGCTATAAAACTAAGGTCGTGATATTTATCTAATTTTGTATATTTATGCAGCAACTGCTGACAATGAAAAATATATATGGTGTCAGTCTGGAAATATTGTCAAGAAAACTGAACCCTAGAGATCAACTTTGCTAAATAAAATTCCATTTTCAGCATAATTATTTTATTGTTTCAGCACATCAAGTGAAATCATTATTCGGTTTAAGACCGTCCTGGCAAAGGATTATAGTGGTGAATAAAGAATCATTTTAAGCCTGCTTGGTTCAGTAAATAACGGTGACATAAAGCTTGGGTTTTTAAATTTTATGTCGCTTATTTAGTTGAATGAGATTTACTGCTGGATTAATTCGAGATGATGATTTTCGATTGATATGCATTGATTGAAGTAAAATCATAAAAAAGATTTTCATTAATCAATGATTATAAAACGCTCAGCAACAGAATTGAGTATCACCAGTTAAGGAATGTAAGAATGCCTATTTATAATGCGCCGCTAAAAGACATGGAATTTATTTTAAATGATGTGTTTCAAGCTGAACAATTTTGGCAAGGTAATGAAAATCTTGCACATTTAGATATGGCAACTGCAAATGCAATTCTGGAAGAGATGGCCAAATTTTCCAAGAATGTCATTCTTGACCTGAATCGTCCTGCGGATGAAGAAGGTGGTGCTCAGTTTAAACATGGTGAAGTGACCACACCTACAGGCTTTAAAGATGCCTTTAAGCAGTTTGCTGAAGGTGGCTGGGTAGGTTTAGGTGCCAGTGAAGAATGGGGCGGGCAGAATATGCCAAAAATGCTGACCGTGCTGGCCGATGAAATGATCTGGAGTACCAATCCATCATTTATGCTTTACCCGCTGTTAACCGTGGGTGCAGGCATGGCGATCAATGATCGTGCTTCACAAGAACAGAAAGAAACCTATTTACCAAAATTCTATACAGGCGAATGGTCGGGCACCATGTGTCTGACTGAGCCACATTCAGGTACTGATCTTGGCATAATCAAAACCAAGGCTGAACCCAATGAAGATGGCAGCTATAACATCAGCGGTACCAAAATCTTTATTACCAGCGGTGAACATGACCTGAGTGAAAATATCATTCATCTGGTGCTGGCAAAAACACCAAATGCACCCGCCGGTTCACGTGGCATTTCCCTGTTTATTGTGCCGAAATTTCTGGTGAATGCAGATGGTTCACTCGGTGAACGTAATGCAGTATCTGCGGGTTCAATCGAACATAAGATGGGAATTAAAGGCTCGGCGACCTGCGTCATGAACTTTGATGGTGCCAAAGCTTATATGGTCGGTAACGAAAATGAAGGACTGGCCGGCATGTTCGTGATGATGAACTACGAACGTCTGTCGATGGGAATTCAGGGCATTGGCGCGGCAGAATTTGCTTATCAGAATGCGGCACAATATGCGACAGACCGTTTACAGGGACGCGCCTCGACCGGTGCGAAATCACCGGAAAAACCAGCCGATTCGATTCTGGTACATGGTGATGTGCGCCGGATGTTGCTGAATGTGCGCGCCAACAATGAAGCATCTCGTGCCTTTGCTGTCTATGTCGGTCAGCAGCTGGATATCACCAAATATTCGACCGATGCTGAAGCGGTGCGTAAAGCGACCGACCGTGTGGCTCTGTTAACCCCAATTGCCAAAGCATATCTGACTGATAAAGCATTAGATTCTGCACTGGAAGCGCAAATGTGCTTCGGTGGTCATGGTTATATCCGTGAATGGGGTATGGAACAATGTATTCGCGATCTGCGCATTTCACAAATTTATGAAGGCACCAATGGTGTGCAGGCAATTGACCTGATTGGCCGTAAAACTACCAAATGTAAAGGTGCTTATATTGCAGAGTATATCGCTGAAATCCGCGAGTTCGCCCAAGGTCTGGATGATTCATTGACGATTAAAACGGCGACATTAGAGACCTGTCAGCAACTGGAAGACATCACCAGCTTTATCGTCGAGCAGTCTCAACTGAATCCGGACTTTGCTAACTCGATTGCGGTCGATTATCTGCATGCGGTGGGTCTGCTCAGTTTTGTGTATATGTATGCGCGTATCAGCAAAGCTGCAGCAACGAAAGACGATAGCTATTTCCAGAACAAATTGGTACTGGCGAATTATTATGTCGCCAAAGTTCTCCCGGATTTGAGTGCCCGAATTCAACGTATTCAGGCAGGTGCAGAACTGGTCATGCAATTACCTGAAGACTATTTCACTGCACAGGCTTAAACCGGCAAGTATTGCGAAGGACAAACACTGCAGAGCTTCTGCTGTGCGGTGTTAAATAACAATGATGAAAAAGGATGAGATTAGAATGATTGTAATTGTAGAAGCTGTACGTACCGCAATGGGCGGTTTTCAAGGCTCACTTTCAAGCTGTACGGCGCCTGATTTGGGTGCTGTGGCGATCAAGGAAGCTGTAGCTCGTGCTGGTTTAACTGCAAACGATATTGATGAAGTCATTATGGGCTGTGTACTGCCGGCGGGTTTAAAACAGGGCCCGGCACGTCAGGCCATGCGTCAAGCCGGCTTACCGGATTCAACAGGTGCCACCACGATCAATAAAATCTGTGGCTCAGGCATGAAAGCGGTGATGCAGGCAGCAGATGCAATCAAAGCGGGTTCGGCTGAAATTGTGGTCGCAGGTGGCATGGAATCTATGTCTAATGCGCCATATTTGATGGACAAGGCACGTGCCGGTTTCCGTATGGGACATGGCAAAGTCACGGATCACATGTTCCAGGAAGGTCTGGAAGATGCAGAAACAGGTCTGTCGATGGGAATTCTGGCACAGGAAATGGCAGATAAAAAAGGCTATACACGCGAACAGCAGGACGATTATGCCATTGGCTCATTAAACAAAGCGGTGACGGCTGTTCAGCAAGGCTTCTTTAAAGATGAAATCGTAGCAGTCACTGTCAGTAACCGTAAAGGCGATGTGGTGGTTGAGCAGGATGAACAGCCTTTAAATGCCAAAGCGGACAAAATTCCAAGCTTGCGTCCAGCCTTCAAAAAAGACGGAACCATTACCGCAGCAAATGCCAGTTCAATTTCAGACGGTGCTTCAGCACTGGTGGTCACCTCTAGTGAAATTGCTGCACAGCGTAACTTAAAACCGCTGGCTAATATTTTGGCCTATGCCAGCCATTCGCAGCATCCTTCGGAATTCACTATTGCACCTGTCGGTGCGATTGAAAAAGTCCTGAAAAAAACCGGTTGGGATGCCGCTGATGTGGACCTCTGGGAAATTAATGAGGCTTTTGCCATGGTGACGATGCTAGCCATTGATGGCTTTAAACTGGATACTGCAAAAGTCAACATCAACGGTGGCGCATGTGCGCTCGGTCATCCACTGGGGTCTTCTGGTTCCCGTATTATTGTGACCTTGATTCATGCCTTAAAACGTACTGGTGGCAAGAAAGGTATTGCCGCACTGTGTATCGGTGGCGGTGAAGCAACTGCGATTGCAGTGGAACTGGTTTAAGTCCAGCCAAAATTCAATGCTCGAATTAGCAAAATTAATTATTGATTGATTTAGACGCTAATGCTCTTGGTTCACCAGGAGCAGATGCCTCTTTATTTTATATTTTTGAGATTTTTTATGAACGGTTTAGAGCGCATTCGTTTGCTCCCATTACAAGATAAAGTCGTATCTGTCGAAAAAGCACTACAACTGATTCAAGATGGCGATGTAGTTGGTTTAAGTGGTTTTGGGGGGGCAGGTGAAGCGAAAACTGTGCCTTTGGCCTTGGCTGAATATGCACAGAAGTATCCAATTCATATTACCTTGGCGACAGGTGCAAGTCTGGGGAACCGGATTGATGGAAAACTCAATGAAGCACATGTCATAACCCGCCGTTATCCTTATCAGGCAGATCCTTCTTTACGTAAAGCGATTAATGCCGGTGAAGTGATGTATGTCGATCAGCATCTCTCTGAACTGGCCGATAATATCCGTCATAAAAACTTGCCAGCGATTAATGTGGCTGTAATTGCTGCAACTGCGATTACTGAAGACGGTCAGATTATTCCGACAGGCTCTTGCGGAAATTCTGCAAATTTCATCGAAATGGCAGATCGGGTCATTATTGAAATTGATATGACGATTAATCCCGTACTAGAAGGTGTTCACGATATCTATGTACCTCAAGCGCGCCCAAACCGCGAGCCAATTCCTCTGACTCAAGCCAGTGACAAAATTGGAACAATCGGGATTCATGTTGCACCTGAAAAAATTTCTGCGATTGTCATCAATGAGATTCCAGACACTTCCTTTGGCATGGACGAACCGGATCAAGAAACGCTGGCGATTGCCAGTCACCTGATTCATTTCTTTGAACAGGAAGTGGCAGCAGGGCGTTTACCTGAAAATCTGGGGCCGCTGCAATCCGGTGTGGGCTCCGTGGCCAATGCGGTCTTTGCCGGCTTCGAACATTCCAATTTCAATAATCTGGAAATGTATTCTGAAGTCTTGCAGGATTGCACTTTCCAGCTTATCGATTCAGGCAAGATGACCTTTGCTTCAGGTTGCTCCATGACCCTGACCGATGACTGTGCCGCACGAGTGATGAACAATTTTGATCGATACAAAGATAAAATTGTCTTGCGTCCACAGGAACTTTCCAATAATCCTGAACTGATTCGCCGTCTCGGGATTATTGCGATTAATACAGCACTTGAGTTTGATATTTACGGAAATGTGAATTCAACCCATGTTACTGGAACCAAGATGATGAACGGTATTGGAGGCTCGGGAGATTTTACCCGTCATGCGCATATTGCCATCTTTGTGACCAAATCCTATGCCAAAGGTGGTGCGATTTCTTCAGTCGTTCCCCTAGTCAGCCATACCGACCATACCGATCATGACGTTGATATTCTGGTGACTGAGCAAGGTTTAGCAGATCTGCGTGGTTTGGCACCGCGTGAACGTGCCCGCAAGATTATCGATATCTGTGCTCATCCAGATTACCGCGAAAGTTTAAATCATTATTTTGAGCGTGCCTGTGCGCGTGGTGGTCAGACACCGCATTTATTGAATGAGGCTTTGTCTTGGCATGCCCAATTTGAAGAAACCGGTTCAATGAAAACCGCTTAATACGTTTAATCGCATTGATCATCAAATAGAGCCCGTTGTATACGGGCTTTATTCATTTTATTACATTCAGTTTTTTGTCGTTTAGAGATCATTTGGATGATTTAAAAACTTTTTCCAGTACATGCCGATGTATAAATCGAAGCTTGTCTTCTACCGCTTCGGTCAGCTTGAATGGGTAGGCATCTTCCAGACCCATACAACGGTTCAAGGCATTTAAATTAAAGGTTAAGGTAACCCAGTTTGCAAGAATATGTTCAACATCCTGTCCGCCAATTGGACATTCTTTAAAATCCATGCTGGCCAGATAGCCACCATTGCCAATAACGCGGATTCCAGCATAGTAAGCAGTTTCCAGTGTTTCCATCATATGCAGATAATGCGCCCAGGTTTCTGCCCAGTCTTCCCAAGGATGTGCGGTGGCATAAGCACTAATATAGTTTTCCTGCCAGTTGATCGGGGCGCCGTCATTATAATAAGTTTGCAGCGCCTCACTGTAATTTTGCCGCTCATCACCAAAATAGTGACGAAACTCTTCAATCAGTTCCGGATGTAAGTGTTGCATCAGTGCAAAATAGTAATGTCCGCTTTCATGGCGAAAATGGCCCAATAAAGTCCGGTAATTTTCTCCCATATTCACGCGCGTTGTTTCACGATACACCACATCCGCCTCAATCGCATTTAAGGTAATCACACCATTGGCATGACCAATCAAAACCGGCTGATCATCTTCAGGCAGTAAAAAATCAAAACGCAGGCCAAATGGATCATCTTCAGATTTTTTGGGGCGTGGCATCATGTTCATACGCTGCGCCAAATAAAGGAAGCGGCGTTTGGCCTCTTCCAGTCGAAACCAGTAAATCAGGTTCTCTGAATTTTCCAGATCAGGAATCACATGAGTGAGTTGACAGGACTCACAAAAATCTTCATCTTCATTACTGGGAATCATCCAGTTACATACCTGATAGTGCGTATAGTTATGACAGGGTTTATAACTGGCATGCTGATAACTTTTGGAGACTGGAATCCATTGATCAGCACTCTGCTTTTTAAATGCGCACAATTCTTTTTCCGAAGCGACATAGCCGATTGGTGACATACAATGATCACAGACTGATTTGTAAAAAAATAGCTGTTGCTGGCAGACGGCGCATTCAAAATGTTTCATCTAAACTCCCTGTAGGGAAGCAAACTGTCTAGAATGCCTACCTAAATTTCATCCTATTGTAATAACATCATAAAAATTTTAATAAAAACTCTATATGGCTGAATTGTAAATGGAGGATGCTTGGCATTATATTGTGAGCTAAATAACTCGTTATTTTTAAATAGAAAAAGATTGCTTAGAGAAATACAAATTGACAGATGATCTGTTTTTGCAACAAAGCCAGGTTAAGGTGAAATTTAAAATAATATGAACATTAGAAAAGCTACTGTTCAGGATACATCTGCTATCGTAGAAGTCATTGCGCCATTTGTAGAGGCTGTCACTACGGCAGAAGAGGGACGCTTACGTTTTAAAGCTGAAGTAATTCAAACCATTTTTGAACGGCCAGATAATTTATTATTATGTGGCTGAAATTGACCGCAGAATAGTCGGTGTGGTGGCTTATATAGCACCTGCACATTTCATGCATTTTTTCTTGAATAAGGCTTATCAAGGTCAAGGTTACGGTCGCCAAATGTGGCGCTTTTTAGAAAAACATATTCGTAGCCAAGGTCATCAATCTATTACTGTAAAATCCAGTTTATATGCTTTGGATATTTATAAACGCTTCGGTTTTGTTGAAATGGGCGAATACACTGAGGAAAATGGCATTCGTTTTATTCCCATGCGAAAAGACTACTTAGCTGAAATTTAAACCATCTAAAAACAATCCAAACTTTCCGCTATTCACCTTCACTCCATTTTTAATTAGTCATGCCTTTTACTTAGGCATAGAATTGGTTCACTTTTGTTATATATGCAAATCATTTTATGGCAATCAGCTGGATCTTTTTCACCTTAATGGCTGCATTTATGCAGGCATGGCGTAATGCATTTCAAAAACAGCTGAGCACTACGGTCGATGTTTGGGGGGTCACGCTGGCACGGTTTATCTTTGCCTTGCCCTTTGCAATAATCTATCTGTCCAGTCTTTATCACTTCAAGCCCGTTGAAAATATTATCCATTTTACTCCCAGGTTTTGGGTCTATATTGTGATTGCTGGTTCAAGCCAGATTTTAGCGACTGCCTTGATGGTGAAGCTGTTTCAACAAAAAAATTATGCGATTGGGGTCGGTTTGGCTAAAAGTGAAGCCATTCTTGCCGCCGTCATTGGTGTCGTGTTTTTAGCCGATCATTTATCGGTACTGGCCTGGATCGGTGTGGTACTCGGTGCTTATGCTGTATTCCTGCTGAGTAAAGGCCAGCAGATCAGCGGATTTTCTGCCCAGACCTTAGCGATTGGAATCGGCAGCGGCTTAAGTTTTGCGATTACCTCACTCTTGGTCAGGGAGGCGAGTCTGGAGCTAAGCACATTGCCAACTGTCCATCGTGCTGCATGGGTACTGCTGATGGTCATCAGTTTTCAATGCATCAGTATGCTGATCTATCTGAGTCTATTTAGCCGCCAGACTTTAGTGGCCATGTGGCAACGCTTGAGATTAACCTTTAAAGTCAGCGTGTGCAGCTTTATGGCATCGCTGGGCTGGTTTACTGCCATGAGCATGATGAGTGTGCCCATTGTCAAAACACTAGGTCAAATCGAGATTTTATTTAGTATGCTGATTTCTGCATATTTCTTTAAGGAGAAACTGGCACGTGCCGAGCATTGGGGGCTGGGCTTGGTGGTGATCGCTGCGATTTTGGTCATTTGGGCTTAATGCTGACTCCATCTTGATAAAAAAAAGCCACTGATGATGATCAGTGGCTTTTTCCTTTTTTGAGCAGTTTAAGCTGCAATAAATGCCTGAACTGCCTGATTGAACGCTTCAGGTTGCTCGACATTGGAAATATGCGATGCATTGATTTCAAACAGTTGGCTATTGGCAATGCTGGCTTGCATCGACTGACCATCAGCAACAGTCGTTACAGGATCTTGCTGACCTGCCACAATCAATACAGGAACTGAAATTGTCTTTAACTGTTCACGTAAATCCGCTTTAGCCAAAGCTTCACAGCAACTCGCATAACCTTCCGGACTGCCAGCTCCAAGGTCGTTTGAAAGTTCTGCAACAATTGCTGCGTTGCTTTGAATAAAGGGTTCGGTAAACCAGCGTGATGCTGCGGTCGATGCAATCGGTGCCAAGCCTTGCTCACGCACCAGTGCAGCACGTTCCAGCCAGGCCTGTTCCTGACCAATTTTGGCTGCCGTATTACACACAATCACTTGGTTAAAGCGTTCTGGGCGGTTAATTGCCAGCCATTGACCAGTCAGACCCCCCATGGAAATGCCACAGAAAGCAGCTTTCTGGATATTTAAATGATCCAGTAGATTCACTACATCTTGACCCAGTTGATCCAGGGTATATGGCCCTTGTGGTGCGCTCGAGCCACCGTGACCACGGGTGTCATAACACACCACGAAATAATCTTTCTGGAAAAATTCAATTTGTGGCTGCCACATGCTGAATTTGGTGCCCAATGAATTGGAGAACACAATTGCAGGCTTAGAGGTATCCCCAAAAGTCTGGTAATTAATTTGTGCATCGTTAGATGTAAATGTTGGCATTAAAATCCCTCCCGACCTCCCTTTAAAAAAGGGAGGGGAAATTTTTATTAAGTGATCGTGCTTTTAGACGCGTTCGATAATCAAAGCAATACCTTGACCGACACCAATACACATTGAACATAGTGCATATTGACCGCCAGTTTGTTCCAGCTGGTTCAAGGCAGTGGTCACCAGACGTGCACCAGAGGCGCCGAGTGGATGACCCAATGCAATTGCGCCACCGTTCGGATTGACTTTTTCTGAGCCGTCTTCAATGCCTAGATCACGGGTACATGCCAGTGCTTGGGCCGCAAAAGCTTCATTCAGTTCGATCACATCCATCTGCTCTAGCGTTAAGCCGGTTTGAGCAAGTAGCTTTTTGATGGCAGGTGCCGGACCAAAGCCCATGATGCGCGGCTCAACACCCACAACAGTTGAGCCAATAATTTTGGCACGTGGTTTTAAACCGTATTGCGCAATCGCTTCATCAGACGCGATCAGTAGGGCGGCAGCACCATCGTTAATGCCTGAAGCATTACCGGCTGTAACTGTACCATCTGCTTTTACCACAGGTTTTAGTTTTGCCAGAGCTTCTGCAGTGGTAGACGCACGTGGATGTTCATCTTTATCTACGACCACCGGATCGCCTTTACGTTGTGGAATCACCACCGGAATGATTTCTTTATCAAAGAAACCCTTGGCTTGTGCTGCTGCTGTACGTTGCTGGCTGCTCAGGGCAAATTTATCCTGATCTTCACGGTTAATCCCGAACTGTTCAGCGACATTTTCAGCCGTTTGCGGCATGGTTTCTACACCGTACATGTCTTTGAGTTTCGGGTTAATGAAACGCCAGCCCATGGTGGTATCTTCGATTTTCTGACTACGGCCATAGGCGGTTTCTGATTTACCCATGACAAAGGGTGCACGAGACATTGACTCGACACCACCGGCAATAATCAGATGGGCTTCACCCACTTTAATCGCACGCGCAGCCATGGAGATAGTATCTAGCGATGAACCACATAGGCGGTTGACTGTGGTTGCAGGCACCTGATAAGGCACACCTGCAAGCAGCGCTGACATACGGCCAACGTTACGGTTATCTTCACCGGCCTGGTTGGCACAGCCATAGATCACATCATCGACCTGTTCCCAGTTCACCGATGGATTACGTTCTATTAAGGCTTTGATTGGAAGTGCACCGAGATCATCAGTACGAACAGGAGCGAGGCCACCGGCATAACGGCCGAATGGGGTACGGATGGCATCGATAATATATGCGTTTTTCATGTTTTTACTTTCCAAATCTTTGAATCCCTCCCAACCTCCCTTTACTAAAGGGAGGCGTTTTTCCCGGAATTTAAAGGGTGAAAGTCCCTCCTTTAATAAAGGAGGGATTTAGGGAGGATTTATGAATTAGTTTTGAGTCGCATCAATCAGCTTGGCGCCAGTCAATGACTGCAATTCTTCGAATGACAGACCTTCGACTTTCTCAATCACTTTCATGCCTTCGCTGGTGATATCAATCACACACAGGTCGGTATAGATACGATCCACACATTTCAAACCAGTCGCCGGATAAGACAGTTCAGCCACAATTTTTGGCTCGCCTTTCTTCGTGACGTGATCGGTGGTAATAAAGACTTTCTTGGCACCCACAGCCAAATCCATTGCACCGCCCACAGCCGGAATCGCATCCGGTGCGCCAGTATGCCAGTTGGCCAGATCACCATTTTCAGCAATCTGGAAGGCACCCAATACCGCGATGTCTAAATGACCGCCACGCATCATCGCGAAGGAATCACCATGATGGAAGAATGAGCCCCCTTCCAGTAAGGTTACGAATTCTTTACCAGCATTGATCAGCTCTGGATCACGGTCTTCTTCAGCAGGAGGAGGACCAAAAGCCAACAGGCCATTTTCAGAATGCAGGAATACATCTTTATCTGAAGGCAGGTAGCTGGAAATTTTGGTTGGCAAGCCGATGCCCAGGTTGACATAAGCACCATCAGGAATGTCTTGTGCCACACGTTCAGCGATCTGGTCACGGGTCAGTTTGCTATAGCTCATTATTTATCTCCGATGCCAATTATTGTGCAGGTTTAACTTGAACAACGTGTTGAACAAAAATTCCAGGGGTAATGATGTGCTCTGGATCCAGTGCACCGAGTTCCACGACTTCAGACACCTGAGCAATGGTGATATCTGCGGCCATCGCCATGATCGGGCCAAAGTTACGGGCAGATTTGCGATATACCAGATTGCCCCAACGGTCGCCTTTAGAGGCTTTGATCAAAGCAAAATCTGCTTTAATTGGATTTTCTAAAACGAAGTCTTTGCCTTCGTAATTTAAAGTCGGTTTGCCTTCAGCCAGCAAGGTACCAAAACCGGTAGGCGTGTAGATTGGACCTAAGCCCATACCTGCGGCCTGAATACGGCAAGCCAGATTACCTTGCGGCACCAGTTCCAGTTCGATCTTACCTGCACGGTAAAGTTCATCGAATACCCAGGAATCCGACTGACGCGGGAAAGAGCAAATGATTTTACGTACAGCCCCGGCTTTCAGCAGTTTCGCCAAACCGTAGTCGCCATTGCCGGCATTATTATTGACGATAATTAAGTCTTTGATACCCAATTCGATCAGACCATCAATCAGTTCAGCAGGCTGACCCGCTGTACCGAAACCACCAATCATGATGGTTGAACCATCTTTGATCTGGGAGAGTGCTTCTTTCAATGATAATGAACTTTTATCTATCATAATCTGGTCCTTTCATATCCTAAACTTATGGATGTCTTTAAACTCATTTTGAATCTGATGCTGCAAGCGAAACAGCGTTACGGTCTTTTTGTGACAATACAAAGTGCGCCACCAAACCAATACAAATCCCCCAAAAGACTGAGCTCAGTCCAAGGAACTGCATACCAGATGCAGTCGCCAAAAATGTGATCAGGGCAGCATCACGTTGTGATTCTTTGCCCATTGCAACGGAAATATTGGTGGCAATTGCACCGAGCAATGCCAGTCCGGCCAGAGCCGCAATTAATTCTTTAGGCATCAGGCTAAAGAGCATGACGATGCTGCCGGCAAATAAACCGCCTAAAATATAGAAAATCCCATTCGCGATACCGGCGATATAACGTTTTTCTTTCAGCTCATGTGCGTCTTTACCCAAACATAAAGCAGCCGTGATTGAGGCCAGTACAATGGTAATACCGCCTACACAGGCCACCGCAAGCGAAGCAATACTGGTCACACTAATAATAGGTTTGGCCGGCATGTCATAACCGCTGAGCTTGATAATGCTCATGCCTGGTAAAAACTGGCCAGAAAGACTGACTAAAATCAACGGTAGTGCCAGATTCAAGGTAGAGTTCCAGGTCCATTCCGGGGCAATAAATTGTGGAATCGCCAAGCTAAAATCAGCGTTCACCGGGTTAATTTTACCCAGTAACAGACTTAAAACCACACCTGCCACCAATACCCAAACCATGGCATAGCGTGGGCTGAAACGCTTGGCCAGTAAAAATACTGCCAGCATGCCAAACACAATGTAGGGCATGGTATCGGTTGCCGTAAACAGACCTAAACCAAACTGCAATAAAATCCCGGCCATCATTCCGGCAGCCACTTCCTGAGGAATCCAGGACAGCAATTTGTCGAAATAACCGGTGATCCCAATGAAAAAAATCACCACGGCAGAGGTGATATAGGCAGCAACCGCTTCATTGAGCGAAATATCAGGAAAAAGCGTGACTAATAAAGCCGTTCCAGGTGCAGACCAGGCAGTCACCACCGGTATTTTGTATTTAATCGATAAGAAAATACCGGCAAGTGCAGCACCAATAGAAATGCCCCAAATCCAAGAAATCATCATGTCTGGGGAAACTTGGGCTTGTTGAGCAGCCTGGAAAAAAATGATTAGTGGACCTGAATAGGAAATCAGCACTGCTAAAAATCCTGCAACAGTCGCTGAAATTGACCAATCATTTTTTAAACTGTGAAACAGGTTATTCATTGGTGATGTGCCTCCTTGCGTCAAACCATGATCCTGTTAAAAAAGTCATGATCAGGACTTAGCCCTGATCACCACCACCGACCGGTACGACAGTACCAGTCATATACGATGATTCATCCGAAGCCAGGAATACAATTGCATTCACTTGTTCCTGAATCGTACCGTAGCGACCCATAAAAGTACGGTCAATGGTCTGATCAACCACTTGCTGCATCCAGTCTTTTTCTGACTCAGTCAGTGGATTGGCATTGCGTGGCACTTTACGCGGTGGTGCTTCGGTACCGCCAGTTGCGATCGCATTAACACGGATTCCATCTTTGGCATGTTCAAAGGCAAGGGAAGCGGTCAGACCGTTCACACCACCTTTAGATGCTGAATATGGAACACGGTTAATCCCTCGTGTGGCAATAGAAGATACGTTTACAATTGTACCTTTCTGATTTTGAATCATTTCTGGAAGAACTGCACGGCAGCACCACAGCGTTGGGAACAGTGAGCGGTTCACCTCCTTGATAATTTCCTCTTCAGAAAATTCTTCAAAAGGCTTCATCCAAATCGCGCCGCCAACGTTGTTGATCAGGACATCGACACGGCCATAAGTTTGCAGCGTTTTGGCGACAACAGATTCTGCGCCGGCAAAGGTTTCCAGATTGGCTTTGACAGTAATCGCATCGCCGCCAGTGGCTTCAATTTCAGCCAGAACTTCCTCTACAAAAGGGGAAAGATCCGCCATGACGACTTGTGCGCCTTCGCTTGCCACTTGCAGCGCTACACCGCGCCCGATGCCTTGGGCAGCACCGGTCACGATCACGACTTTATTTTCAAATCTTTTTGCACGGTTCATTCTATTCTCCGGTTCAGTCTGAACTTAGTTTGCAGAGAATTTTTCAAACAGGAAGTTTGCAGGTTTAACGCCTTCAGCATCTAACCAGCCGCGAACTGCTTCAACCATTGGCACAGGACCACACAGATAAATATCCACATCACCCGCATTGAGCCATTCTTTTTCGATATGACCGGTCACATAGCCTTTACGCTCATGATTAGATTCTGGATTCGCAATCACAGTACGGTATTCGAACCAAGGGAATTTATCTTGCAGCTCATTTAGTTTTTCAATCGCCACCAGGTCAAAATCATTGGTCACACCAAACACCAGACGCACTGGATGTTCTGAACCTTTTTCTTCTAAGACTTGCAGCATCGACATAAACGGCGCGATCCCTGTACCACCCGCCAGCATCAGCACTGGACGGGTCACATTACGCAGGTAGAAGCTACCAAATGGACCCGTGAAAGTCATTTTGTCGCCAGCTTTGGCATTGACGCTTAAAAATTCACTCATTTTACCGTTTGGCACGTTACGTACCACAAACCCGGTTAAACGGTTACCTGGTTTTGAACTGAATGAATAAGAACGGGTTTCAGTCGTTCCCGGGATACCGACATTGACATATTGACCTGCAAGGAAGTGAATGTCTGCCTGACCTTCGTCTAACTGAATATCAAAAGTAATAGTCGAGTCAGATAAGTTCTCTACGCGTGCCAAAGTACCCTGGAAGGCATGAATTTCAGTTTTGCAGACCTCAGAAGATGCCTGAATCTGGAATACTGCATCTGAAGTTGGTTTACATTGACAAGCCAGAATAAAGCCTTCAGCGGCTTCTTCAGGCGTTAATGCATCTTCAATATAAGTTTCTTCAGGCATGTCATACGAACCTGATTCACAAAACGCACGACACGTTCCACAAGCACCGTCACGGCAGTCCAAAGGAATATTGATCTTTTGACGGTAAGCTGCGTCTGACAGTGTTTCTCCGTCAGAAACAGAAATAAAACGTGTAACGCCATCTTCAAATTGAAGCGCAACATTGTGGTTTGACATGGCTGAATATCCTATATAAATCTTTGTAACTGAGCCTTTCAGTCAATTTTCCATCTGACTGAAAGGCTTAACCTGGCTGTATGAACAGTCTTAGAGGTGATAAATGTCGATGACCTGGTTGATGTAATCGTTTTTCAGTACCACGTATTTGCTTAAAATTTGTGGTTTATCGCCTGAAAAGTCGATTTCATAACGTGACATACCGAAGTAGCTGTAGCTGTTTTTGTAACGGAAACTCAAAGTGTTCCAGTTAAAACGTACAGTCACTTTGTCACCATCACGTTCTACAATTTCAATATTGCTGAGGTTATGGCAGGTACGTGTGTCCGGCATGGTTGCAGACGAACGTTCAGTCTTGATACGGAACACACGGTCTTCCAGTCCTTGACGGTCCGGGTAGTAAATCAACGAGATTTCAGACTGTGGATCTGTGGTCAGTTTGTCGTCATCATCCCAGGCTGGCATCCAGAAAGACGCAGTAGGGGCATAACAAGTTAACCAGTCATCCCATTGCTCATCATCTAAAAAGCGTGCTTCCTGATACAGGAACTGCGCAATATTTTCTAAAGTGATGTCGCTCATGCGTTTTCTCCTTCAGTCGATGCTGCAATTTCTTTCTCGGACGCAATACCTTTCTTGATCAGTTCTAACCAGTATTGATGCTGAGCCAGATACAGACCTTCATCTTCAGTTTTAATACCAGACAGTTTTGGTTTTAAACCGATTTCGTTCGCTGCATCGTCCGGACCATGGATCCAGTGTTTAGAACCGCGACACATATCGTTCCATTCCAGCGCGATACCGGCATAACCGGCCTGACAGGCACGGAATTCTTCAAGATCGTCTGGCGTTGCCATACCTGATGCGTTAAAGAAATCCTCATACTGACGGATACGACGTGTACGCGCTTCAGGCTCTTCACCGACAGGCGCGATACAGTAGATGGTCACTTCAGTCTTATCGACAGAAATCGGGCGCAGTACACGAATTTGTGAACCGAACTGATCCATGAAGTAAACGTTTGGATAGATACACAGGTTACGTGAACGTTCGATCATCCATTTCGCCATGGCTTCGCCATATTGCTCGGTGTATTCATCTTTCTTGGCAAAGTTAGGGCGGTCTTCCGGGTTCGCCCATTGCGTCCAAAGTAGCATGTGACCATGTTCAAAGCCGTAAGAACCACCGCCTTGTTTGCCCCATGAGCCTGCGCTCATGGCACGGATATTGTCACCCGCTTCTTTTTCTTTACGTTGCTGGGTCGTGGCAGCATAGTTCCAGTGTACAGCAGACACGTGATAACCATCGGCACCGTTTTCAGCAGTCAACTTCCAGTTGCCTTCATAAGTATAAGTTGAAGAACCACGTAATACTTCCAGACCTTGCTCAGACTGACCCACGATCATGTCAATGATTTTGGTTGCTTCACCCAGGTATTCTTCCAGAGAAGGGACATCCGGATTCAAACTACCAAACAGGAAGCCTTTATAGTTTTCAAAGCGCGCTACTTTTTTCAGGTCATGTGAACCATCTTTATTAAAACAGTCTGAATAACCTGCCTCAGCCGGGTCTTTAACTTTTAATAACTTACCGGAGTTATTGAACGTCCAGCCATGGAAGGGGCAAGTATAGGTCGCTTTATTGCCCTTCTTGTTACGGCACAACTGTGCACCGCGATGCGAACAGGCATTAATCATTGCATTCAGTTCACCTTGACGGTTACGTGCAATGATAATGGGTTGACGGCCCATATAAGTGGTATAGAAATCGTTGTTGTTTGGAATCTGGCTTTCATGTGCCAGATAAACCCAGTTGCTTTCAAAGATGTATTTCATCTCCAGGTCAAACAGGGCTTGATCTGTGAATACTGAACGGTGCAGTTTAAATTCACCAGATTCAAAATCATCCACCAGTAATTCGTCAATGCGATCTAAATGGCTGGTGTTAATTACGGGAATACGAGGCATGTCCTTTCTCCGACTTTCCTGGGGGGAAGTCAGCGGGATATATCTTTGAAACATACCCCGCTTCTATAGTTGTATTAAGCGCTAGCGCGGCGACGATCAACTTCAGTCGTTGGTGCAGCAGCTTGTTCTTTTACAAGTTCAATATCGAACTGGATGTGTTTGAAAGGACCTTTTAAGCCACGTTTTGAAATTTCAGCTTCATCAGTCACATCCACCGCAGTTGCCACCAGGCCTTCACGGGTTGCGAATGCAAAGTCATCCCACAGGTACTGGTCGCCTTCGATGTTGAATTGAGTGGTCAGCTTGCGGTAGCCCGGTGCAGATACGAAGTAATGCACATGCGATGGACGGTTACCGTGACGGCCTAATTTGTCCAGTACAAACTGAGTTGTACCTTCTGGAGGGCAGCCATAACCGACCGGCATTGTTGTGAGTGCAACGTATTTGCCGTCTTGGTCACTGAAGATAGAGCGACGTAAGTTGAAATCAGACTGTGACTTATCAAAGAATGAATAGTTCCCTAGGCTGTTGGCATGCCAAATTTCAACTTTAGCGCCTTCGATGATATTGCCTTCAGTATCCGTCACTGTCCCTTCAATGATCAACGTTGGGATTTTGTCTGATTCAGAACCATCATCCATACGTGCAAAGCCAACTGACTCTGGTGCACCTGAGACATAAAGTGGGCCTTCAATGGTACGTGGTGTACCACCGCTAATTCCTGCTTTTGCATCTGCTTCATCAGCACGTAGGTCCAAGTAATGCTCTAGACCCAAACCTGCAGCCAATAAACCTAATTCGTTCGCTTGACCGGCATCAGTAAAGTATTCCAGGCCTTTCCACAGTTCTGACTGGGAAATATCAAGATCTTCGATAGCCTGGAAAAGGTCGCCCAATAAACGCACAACAACTTGTTGTACACGTTCATCTACAGGACCTGTCGCTGTATCAACGTTCATTTGCTTAACTAATGCATCAATTTCTTGGCGATTCATACTATTGCTCCTAAAGTATGTCTTTCATCTTTTAGTGGCGCACTTTTTTAGCTTTCATTGGCTGGCTAAATCTGGCTGGCCACAATCCTTGTTGAGGTACCCTCTGTTTTCGATTCGGAAGGGGAATCCGGTGACTCCCAATCCGCTCATTTAATCAACTGTCGTCATCTCGAACTGAAGATGGGTGACGGTTTAATGCCATCACTTCAATATTCATATAAGGATAGAGCGGCAAGCCTTGTAACAGGTTGTGCAACTCTTCATTGCTTTCAACATCAAAAATACTGATGTTTGAGTACTGGCCCGTGATGCGCCAGATATGACGCCATTTGCCTTGACGCTGCAATTCCTGCGAATAGGCTTTTTCAACAGCCTTAATTTCGTTTGCCTGTTCAACTGGCAGGTCACGTGGAATGTTTACATCCATACGTACGTGGAAAAGCATGGGTTTCTCCTGATTACTGACGACGCAAGTTGTCAATCTTGTTTTCATCCAACTCAATCCCCAGACCTGGTCCTTTCGGAATCTCAAGTTCAAAGTTTTGATAGTTGAGTGGGGTTTTTAAAATATCTTCAGTCAGCAGCAAAGGACCAAACAGCTCGGTACCGAACGCCAGACTTTCAAAAGTAGAGAACACATGTGCCGAAGCAATCGTGCCCACCGGGCCTTCCAGCATGGTGCCGCCGTACAGGTCAATACCTGCAAGTTTGGCAATCTTGCCTACTTCACAACCTTCGATCAGACCACCTGACTGGGCAACTTTCACTGCAAAAACAGATGAACCGTTTTGTTTGGCAATCTCATACGCTGAGTGCGGGCCCATTAACGATTCGTCTGCCATGATGGCAACATCAAAACGTCGGGTCAGACGGCGCATGGCATCCAGGTTATCAATTGCACATGGCTGCTCAATCAGATCAACACCGCCGTCTTGCAGCAACTGAATTCCTTTAATGGCGTCTAATTCTGACCAAGCACGGTTCACATCCACACGAATCGAAATGTCTTTGCCCAGGGCTTTTTTAATCGCCAGCACATGCTCAACATCTTCTTCAACTGGACGGGAACCAATTTTGAGTTTGAAAATGTTATGGCGTTTTGCTGCAATCATTTTTTCTGCTTCAGCAATATCTTTTTCTGTATTGCCTGAAGCCAAGACCCAAAGCACTGGAATACTGTCACGTAAGCGGCCACCTAAGACTTCACTGAGCGGCTGCTGCATGCGCTGTGCCTGAATATCTAGCAGGGCAGTCTGAATCGCGCATTTGGCAAAACGGTTACCATTAATATTCTTTTTGATCGCTTGTAATGTTTGTGCAACATTTAAACCGGATAATGTCTTTAAAAGGGGGGCGAAATAAGTTTCAATATTGACTTTAACGCTTTCCGGGCTTTCATCACCATAACCTAAGCCGCCGATCGTCGTTGCCTCACCCCAACCGATATAACCATCTTCAGTGGTGATTTTAACTAAGACCAGGGTCTGGGTTTGCATCGTCGCCACAGCCATCTTGTGAGGGCGAATGGTCGGGATTTCTACCAGCAAGGTTTCAACTGACTTATACATAATACGGATTCACATTCTTGCTTTAATGCTTCGATTTGATATACCTTAAAAGAATAATGTTGATTGGTCTAAGATCGATTTAGCATTTTTTTATACTTTAAAGGTATTCTAGATCATGGAACTTAGACATTTACGCTATTTTGTTGCGGTGGTAGAAGAGCAAAGTTTTACTAAAGCGGCAGAAAAACTATTTATTGCTCAGCCTCCTTTAAGCAGACAGATCCAAAACCTTGAAGCAGAGCTGGATATTCAGTTATTTGAGCGTGGTAGCCGTCCATTGAAGACCACAGAAGCAGGTCAGTTCTTCTATCAGCACGCTGTTAAACTTTTGTCTAATGCGGAAGAAATTAAGTCGATGACCAAGCGCATCGGCATTGCAGATCGCACCATTACCATCGGTTTTGTTGGTTCTTTATTGTTCGGTTTACTGTCGCGTATTCTGTTTTTGTTTAAACAGCAGCATCCTTATCTCAAAATCGAGATGATGGAAATGAATACTTATGAACAGATTCAGGCCCTCAAAGAAGGCCGTATAGATGTCGGTTTTGGCCGCTTAAGAATCTCGGATCCGGCCATAAAACGAGTGTTGTTGCGTGAAGAGCGCTTGGTGGTGGCAGCACATGCCAGTCATGTCCTTGCTCAACGCGAGAGCCTGCATTTATCTGAACTGGTCGATCAGCAGTTGTTTTTATATCCGAATACGGGAAAGGCTAATTTTGCCACCCAGGTGCGCGGCATATTTTCTGAGTATGGATTAGAGCCTAAAAATCTGCGGATTGTACGCGAATTGCAGCTGGCACTCGGTTTTGTAGCGGCGGGAGAGGGTGTTTGTATCGCGCCGGAAAGTGCACAAAATATTAAATTGGCCCATCTCAACTTTATACCTTTAGCAGATGCATTTGCTGTGAGTCCTGTATTTATGGCCATGCGTAATATGGATGAAAGTGAATATATCCACTACCTATTTGATGCTGTCTATCAAGTCTATGATCTTGAAGCATTAAAGTATGATCGTTCGGTGTTTTAAGTCCAATCAATTATCTCAAGAGGCACAGCAATCAGCAGCTCTTGGCAAGTTTATCGGCCTATGTTAAAAAATATTCCACGATTCAATAATATATTTTTTAATTAATTTAAATGCTTAGCCTGAATCAGACTTTATAGGTATAAAGACATGCCTATTCAGTTTTGGACATTATTCTGCATCTTCTTCATTGTGGCTTTCATAAATTGAACTTCACAATCTGGAGGTGGAGATGTCTACAAATAAAGTGAATATAAATACGCTGATTGATGAAGCAAAGTTCACGCCCTTTCACTGGGGCGTGCTGATCTGGTGTTTGCTGATCATTATTTTTGATGGCTATGATCTGGTGATCTATGGGGTCGCCTTGCCTCTGTTGATGCAAGAATGGTCATTAACTACAGTGCAAGCCGGGATGCTGGCCAGTACCGCATTATTTGGCATGATGTTTGGTGCCATGACTTTTGGAACCTTGTCCGATAAGTTAGGTCGTAAAAAAACCATCATGATGTGCGTGGCTATTTTTAGTGGATTCACATTCATCGGTGCTTTTGCGACATCACCGGTCGAATTCGGAATCTTACGTTTCCTTGCCGGCTTAGGGATTGGCGGGGTTATGCCGAACGTGGTGGCCTTGATGACCGAATATGCGCCTAAGCGTATCCGCAGTACTTTGGTGGCCTTAATGTTTAGTGGCTATGCAATTGGCGGTATGACCTCTGCGCTGTTAGGTGCATGGCTGGTGCCACAATATGGCTGGAAAATCATGTTCTTGTTAGCCGGTATTCCACTGTTACTTTTGCCAATTCTTTGGAAATACTTGCCAGAATCGCTGATGTACTTGACCAACAAGCAACAGACTGCACAAGCAAATGATATTATTCAAAAAATATCTCCGACACAGGTTATTACCAGTGACACCCAGTTTGTACTGAATGAAGTACAAAAAGGCGATGAAGCCCCATTAAAAGCACTATTTCAACAAGGTCGCAGCTTCAGTACCTTCATGTTCTGGCTGGCGTTCTTTATGTGCCTATTAATGGTCTATGCCTTGGGAAGCTGGTTACCTAAACTGATGATTCAGGCAGGTTACTCGCTAGGTGCAAGTATGATCTTCCTGTTCGCCTTGAATATTGGTGGAATGGTAGGTGCCATTGGTGGTGGATATCTCGCAGATAAATTCCATATCAAAAAAGTGCTAACTATCATGTTCTTATGTGGTGCCATTGCATTAATTCTGCTTGGTTTTAACAGTCCGCAATTCGTGTTGTATACCTTGATTGCTGTGGCAGGCGCTGCAACAATTGGCTCACAAATTCTGCTCTATACCTTTGTGGCGCAGTATTATCCATCGACGGTACGTTCTACCGGTATGGGCTGGGCATCTGGTATTGGACGTATTGGTGCGATTGTTGGACCGGTACTCACTGGTGCTTTATTAACCATGAATTTACCGCATCAAATGAACTTCTTTGCAATTGCGATTCCTGGCGTAATCGCTGCGCTAGCAATTTTCCTGGTGAACTTAAAAACTTCCGTAGATGGCCAAGCCCTTGCAACGTCTAGCGTAAAGCCGAATCCATTGGCAAAAGAAGCGACACATTAAGTTAGATTTCAATCAATAAAGATAATATTCCCAATGATATAGATCGCCATCGTAACGGGTGGTAATCTGTTGCTAGAATCGAAACGCATAATAAAAAGCGAGTTTAGGATGAACACGACACAATTATTTAATCAACCAACAATCACATTCAAGCGCACAGTTCTGATGAGCATGATGGCAATGAGTTTAGGGGGCATCAGCTTATCGACTCAAGCACAAACCTCCACTCAGTCGAATCAGCAGGAAATTGAACAACTGCGCCAGGAAGTTCAGGCCTTACGCGCACTGGTTGAACAACAGCAAAGACAGACGGCTGTGGTCACTGCACATGTTGCAGCAACACCCGCTCCAGCAAGCAAACCTGTCATGAAAATTGCCAGTGGTGCCGAATTTAATCTTTACGGAAATGTCCGAGCCGATGCCTCTTATCAGGTAGAGGGAACCAGTCGAGATTTGCCATACAACCATATTAATGCTGTGGCATTAGAAGGAAATAATGAAAATAGTGATCGTTTAAGATCAACACTTTCTGCTACCCGCTTAGGAATGGACTTCAAAGCACCTGTCGGCGCTGGGGACAAAGCCCTGAGTGGTAAAGTTGAAGTAGACTTTCTGGGCGGTGCAAGCTTTGATAATTTACGTATCCGCCATGCTTATATCAGCTATGCCAACTGGTTAATTGGTCAAACCTGGTCAAACTTTGCGGTACCAGATTATATTCCAGAAACTGTAGATGCACTGGTTTATGCTGGCGGTTCAATTAAACGGACTCCACAAGTTCGTCATACCAGCACCTTCAGCCCGGCTACCAATCTGGTACTGGCGGTAGAAGATCCAAAAGATGGTTCTATTAAGCAGCGTCTACCTGCTTTAACAGCACGGTTAAATCATAAATTTGCTGATAATCTTACCGTTAGTGCGCGTGCCATGGGCCATGAAAAACGTATCAATGAAGATGAAGAAATGGCGTGGGGTGTGGGTCTGGGAACAAAATATGAAGTTGTACCGGGTACCACTTTAAAAGCGGATTATTATCATGTTAAAGGCGATAGCAGCTTTGTTTCTTTTGCCAATACAGGTGTTGTTGCAGCAGGTGGAAATCTTTACCAAAGTGAATTTGACTCGATTACAGTAGGTATTACCCAGCAGTTTAATGACAAATTGCGCGGTACATTAGGTTATGGCTATATGAGTTTTGATCAGGATGCTGGTTATTTGGATGCTGTTGATCCAACTAAAGCCAATAAGGATCTCTGGCAGGCTTGGGCTAACGTTTTCTATAGCCCAACCAAGCCTTTAAGTTTCGGTCTGGAATATGTCTATGGTGAACGTGAAGCGTATGGGCCAGTTTTAAATACGGCAGGTGATGCAGCAATTAGTGGTCGTACAGGTGAAGACAACCGAATCAATGCGGTTGCGATTTACAACTTCTAAGACTTCTTTCAATGAGAGAGTCTGATCTGTAACAGAAGCGTGGATGAATTAATCCGCGCTTTTGCTGTTTTGGAGAATGGTTTCTGTCAGCAGATTGACTGCATCTTCAATCTTGGCTGTCCATTCAAACGAACAGTTCAGGCGAATATAATGTTGGCCGGCAGGCTCCGGCTTAAACAGCAGTGCAGGGGCAATTGAAATATGCTGTTGAAGCAATTGTTCATAGAGCTGTTGGGCATCGACTTCTTTGGGCAACTCAATCCAGAGAAAATAACCACTGGAATAATAATAAATTTCACAGACGGCGCCTAAACGCGCTTTGAGTTCCTGATAAAATTTCTTTTTATATTTTTCCAGATGCTGCCTTAAATGGCGTAAATGTTTTTCATAATGATGATGTGAAATAAATTCGACCAGCGCATTTTGAAGTAAGGGACTGACCGTTAAAGTGCTCATGAGCTGTAAGTGCTGAATGGCATCGGAAAATGGGCCGGCATATACCCAACCGACGCGTGCGCCCATTCCCAGTGTTTTGGAAAATGAAGCACAGTGCAGTACCATTTGATGTTGATCAAAATATTTAACTGGTAAGGGCTTGGCTGCACCATAATTTAATTCCTGATAAACATCATCTTCGATTAAATACACCTGATATTCATGCAAAAGCTCCGCAATTCTCTGTTTGATTTCAGAACTGACGGTAAAACCAATCGGATTATGGGCATTCAGCATCAGCCAGCACACCTTGATCGGATACTGTTTCAAAGCCTGCTCAAATGATTCGAGATCAAAACCAAACTGTGGATGTTCCAGGATGGTAATTACCTGTAATCCCAGACGCTCGGCTGCCTGCCAAGCCCCATAAAATATAGTTTGCTGTAACAGGATAAAATCACCAGGTTGGGTTAAGGCCTGTAAGGAAAGGTTTAGTGCTTCTAGTGCACCTGATGTAATGACAATGTCATCCGGATTACAACTAATACCTTGCAATTGATAACGGTTGGCAATCAGTTGTCGCAAGTCCTGATTACCGGGCGGCATGTGATTCTGGTTGTTATAGCTGCTTTTTCTTTTGGCCTGCTGTGCCAAAATCTGCATAAATTTAGCGTTATATAACAGCTCTGCATTGGGAAAGGCAGACCCAAAAGGCACAATTTCGGCTGACTGAGTCGATTTTAAATAATTAAATACCACTGAGTTGATTTGAATTTTAGGATTTAAACCAATCTGGGCGGACTGTTTGCTATTGAGCAGCGCTTGAGTGTGTTCTGCAACGTAATAGCCTGATTTGTCTTTGGCATAGACCAGACCTTGTGCTTCAAGTTCCTGATAAGCATTGAGTACCGTCATCAGGCTATAACCAGATAATTGGGTCTGTTCGCGAAGTGAAGGCAATTTTTCATGTGCCTTCCATACGCCATTTTCAATCATCTGACGGATATTCTGTGCCAGTTTTTCAGACTTATACATACACTTTCTTGAACTATAACTGTTCTAATTATTTTGATTTATAACATATTTTAAGATGCTTAATATAACAAAAGGGAGGACTAGGCTTATTGTCATTCTATTTTTAAGCTTGAGTCTTGATGCACTACAACTAAAGTGAAAATCAGGTCTCAGATTTTCTGTGGAAATTTTATCTCTACATAAATTGTATTCCCATTTTTATACGCCTCAGTCACTTGGCTTAATTTGTCACAATTCGATACTTACAAAGTTAGATTTCCTTGCTAAATTCGATCCACATGATGATAAAAAGTAAGTTACGGTTTCAGACCGAGCCATCATGCAACTATAACAACGATACGAAAATACGGACCAATAACAAGCACAAAGGAGTGGAGAATGCTCGGAAATATGATGTTTCAGCCTTTACTGATCAGCAGCATGATTGAACATGCAGGACGCTATCATGCCGATACCGAGGTAATTTCCAAAAATACCGATACCACTATTACAGTGACCAATTGGGGAGAAATTCACCAAAACTCGAAACGTTTTGCCAATGCATTACAACAACTCGGCTTGGCGCAGGGAGATCGGGTCGCGACTATTGCCTGGAATAATCATCGCCATTTAGAGTCCTGGTATGCCATTTCTGGCAGCGGCCTGGTCTGTCATACCATTAACCCGCGCTTATTTCCGGAACAGCTGATTTTTATTATGAATGATGCTGCGGATCGCGTGGTGCTGTTCGATAAAACATTTGTCCCTTTAATTAAAGCCGTGAAAGCGCTGTTGACCTCGGTCGAGCATTTTATCTGTCTGGATGCGGCGGATCCGGCAGTCAGAGAAGCGATACCAGAAGTACAATTTTATGATGATCTGATTGCCGGCCAAAATGCAGATTTCGAGTGGCCAACACTTGATGAAAACTCAGCAAGCTCTCTGTGTTATACCTCAGGAACCACGGGCAATCCTAAAGGTGTGCTGTTTAGCCATCGCTCTACGGTATTACATAGCTATGCCATCATTTTACCTGACTCATTAAATGTCTCGGCTCGGGATATTATGTTGCCGGTCGTGCCGATGTTCCATGTCAATGCTTGGGGAACACCGTATGCTGCCGCGATGGTGGGATGTACCCTGGTCCTTCCTGGACCGGGTCTGGATGGCGCCAGTCTGGTCAACCTGATTGATACCTATCAGGTTTCGGTAGCACTTGGCGTACCGACCATCTGGCAGGGGTTGATTGCAGCCGCAAACCAGTCAGGTTCCAAACTGGAAAGCCTAAAACGGAATGTAGTGGGCGGATCGGCATGCCCACCGGCCATGCTAAGAGCGTTCAAAGAACAGTTTAATTGTGAAACGATCCATGCCTGGGGCATGACGGAAATCAGCCCACTGGGTACGGCAAATCAGCTCAAGACCAAACATTTGCATCTGTCTGATGAAGAAAAATTACAGATTCGGCTGTCCCAAGGCCGTCCGCCATTCGGGGTTGACCTACGTTTGACTGATACAGAAAAAGGGACGCACGAAATTGAACGTGATGGACAGACCACAGGAAATTTACAGGTCAAAGGGCATTGGGTCATCAGCCATTATTTCGGCAAGGAAGAATCAGCTTTGACTGCTGACGGCTGGTTTGATACCGGCGATATTGCTACGCTGGATCAGGATGGCTTTATGAAACTCAGTGACCGTTCTAAAGATCTAATCAAGTCTGGCGGAGAATGGATTTCATCGGTGGAGCTGGAAAATATTGCCATGGGGCATCCGGAAATTGCGATGGCTGCCGTAATTGCCGCCCAGCATCCTAAATGGGATGAGCGCCCGGTATTGATTGCGATTAAAAAATCGGACAGTCAGCTGAGTGAGACAGAGCTACTCGATTATTATGCTGATAAAGTCGCTAAATGGCAGGTTCCAGACAGAGTGGTTTTTGTAGACTCAATTCCACTAAGTGGAACTGGAAAGATGCTGAAAAAAGATTTGCGGGAACTCTATGGGAATATTCTTTTAGAGCAGGCTGTCGGTTAGAGCCTCAACATGAAATTTTGATTGAGCCATATATGACATATCTTTTGTCATAAGAAAAGCCTATTCTAGAGAGGATAGGCTTTTTATAAATACTCATATCATTGATTTTTAAAGTTATATATGGAGTTTTAGGGCATTGGTTTTAGAAAATTATAAAATCTTAAATTTCTTTTTCATAAAGTAAAAAGCTAATAAAACACTTAACCAAAATAAATAATTTAAAAGAAAATAGTTAAAGAGAAATTCATCTTGATCCCAGAAAATAAATAACACACTTATATTATTAGCAGGTGATGTAAAATCTCCATCAATTAAGAATACAAAAGGAAATCCTCCTGCAAGTCTATGTACTTCCTCAATTTGATCTACCACTATACGATTAATAGGGATGTATCTTTGATAAAACAAAGATACCGAGGTTAGTGCAAAAGATAAAATGCTGATATATAATATTTTTTTCATAGACTAATTCTTTGTCTTTTAAGTTTATCAAAAACAACCAATAACACAGCCAGGAAATAGAGTCAGAAGAATGGTTGGTATATTGCTATACATTTCAACTATTCTTTAAAAAACTACCCTTTACGAATTTGTCTAAAAAGAATAAAACTAACGTAGCAATAATTAGAGAAGCTAATATAGAGATGGATCCGGAAATTTGAACAACTCCTATAAGTGATACTCTGCTCCTCAAATGATGTTATAAACATCAATATATGGAGTATTTTATGGCACGTAGACCAAGAAGAAATCATTCAAACGACTT